>JACCXA010000184.1 GCA_013697365.1 Chthoniobacterales bacterium | reverse complement strand
TGGGCAGGCGGATCAACTTCCCCTCGGTGTCAGCCTGCCGGAATTCGCTAGTTCCGCTCACGATTTGGTTCAGCTCGCGCAGCAATTCACTCTGCTGTTTAACGAGCAGCTTGGAATAACCGACGATGTCGATGAAAAGCACGTGCGCGATCTCCAGACGCAGCTTTGTTTTTTCTTCCTCGGCCACAGGGTGGGAGCTTACGCGTTCGCCGCGGCGAACGGCTAGATCGTTCTTTCGGTTGTAGCCGCCGCCGTGTGGGCGGCGCGGGTTGCGGCCCAGGAGTGGCAGGCGTGGCGCCTCCGTGCAGCCGACACGGCTGCCTTACAGTTTCGGCGCGAGGGAGGCGACGATGGCTTCGAAGCGCGGATCGCCGCGCAGCGGATCCCAGAAGGGGTGCAGGCGCAATCTGCCATAACTTATTTTGCTGGGAATCCTTGCCGCAACCGCCAATTGCTCGAGGGCGAGGTCCTTATCGCCAGTCCAGGCGGCGATGATCGCGAAATATTCAATCATGTGAGCGCCGTTGCCTGAGTCTCGCGCGACCGGGAGAAGCTCAACCGCCTTTCGGCCTTCGCGCAGCGCGTCTTCCTTTCGCCCCAGTCCGGCGTCGATCAGGCCGAGCACGCAAAGCGCCGGAGCATACTCAGGCTGCGCGCGGACCACTTCTTCCTGCTGCACGCGGGCGGTGGTAAAGGCAGCGCGCGCCCCGGCGACGTCCCCGCGGAGACGAGCCACCAGGCCCTGACCGAAAGCGCGGCTCAATCGAATGGCACTGTCCCCGAAGGTGTCCGCGAGTGCCGCGAAAGCTCGATCGGCAGCAGCGAGATCGCGTTCACAGAGGGCAAGCATCAGCCAAGTGTCGGCCAATGTAGCTGCGGCGGCGGGGTCTTCAGCGAGAATCGCTTCGATGGTTGTGTGCAGCGGCCGCGGATCAGCCCGCCACTCGAGATCAACCAGGGCGCGAGCAACCCTCGTATCTACGTCCTTCGACTTGATCGCGAGCGCGCGGTCCAGACTGGCGGCCATCTTCGCGTAGCGGCGCAGGGCGTTATAGCTAAGGGAGATTTGCTGGAGGGTGAAAAGGTTGCGCGGATCCAGTTCGATGGCCCGCTCGAGGTTTCGTGTGGACTCTTCCCAGCGCCCCTGACGCCGGTCGATGTAGCCGGTCAATTCAAAGACCGCTGCGTTATTCGGCAGCGTGTGCTGCGCGATGGCGATCTCGGCACGCGCCCGATCGTAATCGAGGTAGCCGCGATAGAGGTGCTGCGCCAAAACGAGATGCGCTTCACCTGCGTCCGGGCGTAAACGCAGAGCCGCTTGGACCGCCGCGTCTCCCAAAGCGAGGCGGTCTGGCGCGTGGTCGATGCCAAGGAAATAAAGATTGTCATGGACACCGGCTAACTCGCACCAGGCGAGGAGAAACGCCGGATCCCGCGCCACCGCCTGGTTGAGAAGCTCAACGGCTTGCAGGAGATTGTTTTTGCCAAGGGCACTGAAGGAGGTGGTAAGCCGTAACGTCTTGGCGCGAGTGTAAAGATCGAAGGCCGCAAGATCGGCGGTGGGTCGCTGCTCGATTGCGGCTTTTTCCGTAGGAGAAAGTTTGGCCTGGAGTTGATCAGCGATGGCCTTTGCTATTTCGCTTTGAATCGCAAAAACATCGGCAAGATCGCGATCATACGTCTGCGCCCAAAGGTGCCCATCGGTGAGAGCATCGATAAGTTGAGCATTAACGCGGACTTTGCTTCCGGCACGCTGGACGCTGCCTTCCAGCAAATGCGCTACGCCGAGCTGTGTCCCGATCTCGCGCAGGTTGCGCTCGGCTCCGGTCTTATATTGCATCACCGAAGTGCGGCTGATCACTTTCAGCTCCGCGATCTTGGCAAGGTGGGTCAGGATTTCATCCTGCACCCCGTCGGCGAAGAACGCATTCTCCTGGTTCGCGCTGAGATTTGCGAAGGGCAGGACCGCAATGCTCTTGTCGGCAACGGGAGCCGCGCCTGATCCCGAAACAGCCGGTGCGGATGCGAAGTGTTTCCCGCGGAATTTGAGAGTGCCGATCGCTGCCGCACCGAGCATGAGAGCGAGAGCAGCCATCACCAGCAATTTGCGACCCGCTCCTTTCCTGGCAGACAAAGGCGCGGCAAGCTTGACCGCGTTCTTAAACTTCGCCGGCAGGGCAGAATTACCCAGCTCATCCGTGTAAAGATTCACGATCGAAAGGCGAAGGCCATGTTTCACCTCGCACTCGCCTAGCTCATGGAGCGAAGCACGCCACTCAGGATATTCCTCCAAGTCCTCCGCGACGTGTTTGGAAAGCAGGATGTGGCCGGCGTCGCCACAATCCATGACCCGCTGAGCGATGTTGATGCCGGCGCCGGTCACGTTCGCGCGCTCGCTGACATCGAGCACCTCGTTGACCGGACCGCTGTGAATGCCCATTCGAACCGGCAAGTCGCCCTCTGTGGCGAGCGCGCGGCTAATCTCAAGCGCGCAATGCGCCGGCGCCTCGGGAGTGGTACGGAAAACCAGCGCCATCCCGTCGCCGGTGGGCAACCGGATGAGGGTGCCTGCGGTATTGGCACGCACAAACTCCGGGCTGCGGCGAACCAGGTCGTTCAGACGCCGCAGTT
>JACCXA010000182.1 GCA_013697365.1 Chthoniobacterales bacterium | reverse complement strand
TTCCCCGTCATTCGAACGACGAGCCATTATACTCCGCACAACGGCGGGGTCGGGCTCTACGCAATCGACTTTCGCATGCCGATTGGCACGCCGGTCGTCGCGGCGAGAAGCGGGATGGTGGTGGCGATTCAGGAGAGTTACGAGGATGGCAACAACCAGGATCTCCAGGAGAATTACGTCTTCATCGAACACGATGACGCGACGATTGGCCGTTACTTCCATCTGACACAGAACGGCGCCCTGGTAGAGGAAGGTCGTTCGGTCCAACGCGGGCAGGTTATTGGCCGCAGCGGCAATTCCGGCCAGAGCGGCGAGCCGCACCTGCATTTCGACGTGCAAAAGTGCGGCCCGAATTTGCCGCCCAATTACAATCGGCTTCCCTGCGGCCGGACTTTGCCGGTGGCGTTCCGCAACGCGCAGCCTCACGTGTGCGGGTTGTTGCCTAACGAATCCTACACCGCTCTTCCACTGCCTCCGACTTAGTCCGTGGAAGTATCATGACTTGCATCCTTCGCCACCGCGGCACAGGCCCAGCCATCTCCGGGAGGCAGTCGATGAATCACGTGGAGGGCAAAGCTTCGTCATCGCCCAGGATGAGAAACACAGCGACGACAGACCGTCGCCCTCCAGTCTCTTTCATCAGAGCGATCAATCGCCCGCACACTTAAATCCTATGCACGATCTCCGCTTCGCATTTCGCCAGCTCCGCAAATCTCCCGGGTTCACTTTCGTCGCAGTGCTCACGCTCGCTCTCGGCATCGGCGCGAACGCTGCCATCTTCACCGTGGTTCACGCGGTCCTGCTTGCTCCACTGCCTTATCCCGGAGCGGACCGCATCGTCGCGGTGCAGTCGCGGAATCTGCAGCAGGACCTGAAGGAGCTGGGCTTCGCGCCCGCGGGTTTCAGAGATGTCGAGAAGCAGCTCACCTCTTTCGAGAGCATCGCGGCGACACGCTACAATTACGACAACCTGACCGGGATCGAGAAACCGACCTCCCTTACGGGCAGCCTGGTCACGCAAGATTACTTCAAGGTGCTCGGCGAGCAGCCGCTCCTCGGCCGGACCTTCACGCGGGAGGACGCGGCGGCCGGCGCGAAACCGAGCGCGGTCCTCAGCTACGAACTTTGGCAGAAACAATTCGGCGGCCGGCGCGAGATCGTGGGCGAAGGGATCACGCTCAACGACGTTCCGCATGAAGTCATCGGCATCATGCCGCGCCGGTTCAAGGATCCGTTTAACGTCTCGTCGCTCTGGCGTGTTTTCCCGAACGAAGGTGGTGAAAACGCGGTCGCGAACGCGCGTTTCTGGGCCGTTCTCGGACGCATCAAGCCCGGCGTGCCGGTCTCGACCGTTCAGGCAGAGCTGGGCACGATCTCCGCGCGGCTCGCGCAGAGCGACGCGAAGTTCTACCAGGGCTGGGACATCACGGTGAGTCCGCTGCGCGACCAGGTGGTGGGCAATTATCGCGAAGGTTTGCTTCTCGTCGTGGGCGCCGCGCTGCTCGTCCTTCTCATCACTTGCGCGAATGTGGCCGGCCTGCAATTCGTCCGTGCTTCCACTTGGGCTCGCGAGGTTGCGATCCGTCTCGCTCTCGGCGCGAGCCGTGGCGCGATCGTGCGCAGTCACCTTGTCGAATCGCTCCTGCTCGTGGCCCTTGGCGGGCTGGGCGGCGTCTTGATCGGCAGCTGGGGATTGGATGTCCTTCTGGCGAGCTTGTCGCGCGAGTGGATTCCGCGGAGTGACGAAATCACGCTCAGTCCGCCGGTGCTCCTGATCACGGGCGCGGCGGCGTTGCTGACGGGAATGCTCTTCGGCCTTTATCCGGCTTTCCACGCGACGAAAGTGGACGCGATCGATTCATTGCGCGATGGGAGCAAGGGTTCCGCCGGCGTCCAGACGGTGCGGCTGCGCGGCGCGCTCGTCGTCGCTCAAATCGCCCTCACTCTCGTGCTCCTGGTCTGCGCGGGTCTTGTCTGGAAGAGCTTTGCCGCGATCACGCGGGTCAATCCCGGAATTCAAATCGAGAACACGCTCAGCCTGGTCCTGACGCTTTCACCCACTCGGTACGATATCGGACCGAAGCGCACCGAATATTACCGCCAGGTCCTCGAACGCATGGGCACGCTCCCCGGCGTGGAGTCGGTCGCGCTGACCCAGACGATGCCGTTCACCTGGGGGATACCAGCGACGTTTTCGATCCATGGGTTGGCTGAGGACGCGGCGAAATTGCCGCCGGCCTTCTACGATTCGGTCAGCCTCTCGTATTTCGAGACCATGCGCATTCCGCTCCTGGCGGGTCGCGGCTTCGCCGAAACCGACAACGCGCAAGCGCCCAACGTAATTATGCTCAGTCAGTCAGCCGCGAAGAAATTTTTCCCGAACGAAGATCCAATCGGAAAACGGCTGGTGCTTCCGCCGAGCCGGCAGCAATCGAACCCGCCGGCGCTCGAAGTGGTCGGGGTTGTTGGTGACGTTCCGCGCAATGGTCTCGACGCCGTCACGCCTTATCAGGTTTACGCGTCGCTGGATCAACGCGGCTGGCCTTTCGCGACTCTCCTGGTGCGCTCGCCGCTTCCGTTCGAAACTATCTCGCAGACTGTGCAGCGCGCGATTTGGGCCTTCAATCCGGAGCAGACGATCTCCAGCGTGACTCCGGTGCGGACCCTCGTGAAACAGAGCCTGACCCAGCCGCAACTCTATCTCACGCTCTTCAGCATGTTCGCGCTCCTGGCATTGGTTCTCGCCAGCATCGGGCTCTACGGACTCATCGCCTACAGCGTCACGCAGCGGACACGCGAGTTCGGCATTCGTATCGCGCTGGGCGCGCAGGCGGGCGATGTCCTTCGTCTCGTCGTCGGGCAAGGCGCGAAGTTCACCGCGGCCGGCTTAGTGGTGGGGTTGCTCGCGGCAGCCGCGATGGCCCGCCTGATGCAATCGCTTCTCTTTCGAACGACCGCGTACGATCCGTCAATCTTTGCACTCGTTGTCCTCCTCCTGGGCGCGATCGCGCTTCTCGCTGCTTTTGTCCCCGCGCTCCGGGCCACGAAAGCCGATCCCGTTTCCGCTCTTCGCTCCGAATGAACGCGTGTCTGAAAACACACATCGGCGTCGTAGCACAGGCGTCCCGCCTGTGGGGCCAACGGGCGTCTCGCCCGGTGTTCCGTAAATTGCCGCAGCCTAAAACTACCGGGCGAGACGCCCGATTGCCTCACAGGCAAGATGCCTGTGCTACCCCATCCACTTCCCTATGATCACCGACCTCCGCTTCGCCCTTCGCCAACTCTTGAAATCCCCCGGCTTTACCGCGCTCACGGTGATAACGCTCGCGCTCGGGATTGGGATGAACACCGCGATCTTCAGCTTGATCAACGAGCTGTTCCTGCGCGGTCTTCCTTTCCAGGAACCTAACCGCATCGTCGTTCTGGAAGCGGAAGCGAAGGAACGCAACCTCGAGGAACTGCCCATGTCCGTGCCGCGCTTCTGGCATTATCGCGATGGGCAAACGGTCTTTACCCAGCTCGCGGCCGATGCCGGCACTGGCTACATC
>JACCXA010000161.1 GCA_013697365.1 Chthoniobacterales bacterium | reverse complement strand
ACGCCAGGGACTCTGGTGCGGAAGACCTTCACGTCGCCAGCGGGGCTGCATGCCGTCAGTGGGATGAACGCGCCCGGCATTCGCTCTCTCCCGCTGGTCTCCTTTGGAGGGATCGGCAGCGCATCGTCGTTGGCGAAATTTTATGCGATGCTGGCAAATGGCGGGGAACTTGGCGGGCGCCGGTTCTTCACCAAGGCAAGCCTGGAAATGATGACGCAGACGCTCAGTCTCGGAATCGATCGGATTTTTGGAATCCCCACCGCCTTCTCCGCCGGTTTTATGAAAGACCCAGCGCCGGATCGCCTTTTCGGCCCCTCCCCTCTGGCCTTTGGCCACCCCGGCGCGGGCGGAAGTCACGCCTTCGCCGATCCGGAGAACGGCATCGCGTTCGCTTATGTCATGAACCAGATGGAGCAGTCGCTCTTGCCTAACGAGAAGTCGCTCCGGCTAGTGCACGCGATTTACCGTTCGCTGAGTTAGCCGTTTGCATTGCGCGCTCGCTCCCGAGCCGGGCGGAGGTCGCCCGCGCGAGTCGCGCGCGGGCATACCGGGACTCGTCTTTTCGCCACGGGTAATGATCATCCTCCACCTGCGTCCAAAACAGACGCCCGCCACGCCGCCATGGATCAAGCACAAGTCCCTCCTCAAACGAAGCCTTCTTCGCTTTGACCACCACGCAATTGTGCTCCCGCAGTGTTCCGGCCCGCGCCACGCCCCAATCCAGCTCAACCGAGCTCAGCTTCAATTTCTGCAGCTCAGCGAGCAGATCTTCGGTCCATTGATAGCAAAGACCGCGTTCCCGCATCCCGACGTTCACGAGAAAATTCTGGAAGAGGGCAGGCCCGCTCACTCGATAATCCAGGGCAAGCTTTCTCGAAGTGGAAACCGCGCACGCGGCGACTTCCCGCGCTTCCTTGCGCTGCACGGACGGGGAAAGCGCCGCGACTTCATCGCCCAGGGCGTCGACCGGCGCGAGCAGTGCAGAGGTCGGCCTGGCGCCGTCTTTCACCGGCGTCGCACAGCTGGCAAGAGACAACGAGAAAACCAGCCAGCACCAGCGGCAGGGAAAGGCCTGCCTAGACCAGAGCCGCCACATTCCGCCCTTAATCACGCGATTTCGCCTCGGCCGCATACGACTCGTTGCCGAGGAGAGTGGCAATGCCGCCGCGGTTCTGCATCAGCGCTTTCATACTCCAGTGAATATGACCGGGCGCATTCGTTCCGCGTCGCGTGATCGCAATCTGATCCGCGATCTCTCGCGCCGGCCGTTTCGCTCCGATGCGATCCGTCGCGATGCCGGGCCAGATCGGTTTGCCACGACTTTGCGCCCGCCACCAATCAAGCAAGACTGGAAAGCTCTGCTTCGCCGGCTGGATGCTCCAGTAAAGCTGAGGTGCCATGTAATCGCACCAGCCTTCCGCGAGCCATTTGCGCGAATCCGCGAAGAGCTGCCCGTAGGCATCGAGCTGGGCCTCGGTCGTCGGCGGAATGCCCGGCCGCCAGATGCCGAAGGGGCTGATCCCAACTTGAACGGATCCCTTCGTGGCCTTAACGGTCCGATACATGGCGCGCACGAAATCGTTGATATTCTGGCGTCGCCAATCCGCTCGGCTCAAGCCGCTCTTCGAGCCGTAGCGTTCCCAGCTCGCTTCGTCGGGGAATGAAGCGCCCTTCACCGGATACGGGTAAAAGTAATCGTCGATGTGCACTCCATCGACGTCATACCGGCGGACGATGTCCGCGATGACTCCGAGCACATACTCGCGTGCCTCCGGCTCGCCAGGATCCACCCAGAGCTGCGCTCCGAAGCGACGCACCCACTCTGGATGCTGCTTTGCGACATGATTGCTGGCCAGGCTTGCTTTCGCGTTGCTCGCCGCACGGAAAGGATTGATCCACGCGTGCAGCGCAATCCCGCGCGCATGCGCTTCCGCGATCGCGAATTCCAGCGGATCATATCCAGGCGAGACACCCTGCGTGCCGGTGAGAAATTGCGACCAGGGTTCGCGTTCCGACAGGTAGAGCGCATCGCTGGCCGGGCGCACCTGCAAAAGAATCGCAGTCAGCTTGAGCTCCGCCGCGCGATCGAGGATGGCTCGCAACTGCGACTTTTGAGTGGCGGCGGGAAGGCCGGGCGCTGATGGCCAGTCGATGTTGTGCACAGTCGCGACCCAGGCTCCACGGAACTCAGCCGCGGCCGCCAAGCCGCAAGGAACGAGTGCCAAAAATATTATGCAGCCGAGAACTGCCTGCCGTCTCCCCATTCCAAAGCGCATTCGTGACATGAGCTGATTGATAAGTGCGGCCAGCAGGGTTAGCAAAATCCCATGAAGGCGCATTCCGATTCGCTCACGGTCTCCACGCGCGGGAAAGGCACCTACGAGATTACCGAACAGGTGAGCGGAATTGTTCGCCAGAGCGGGATTCGCACTGGCGCAGCCACAGTTTTTCTTCAGCACACCAGCGCGAGCCTGGTCATCTTCGAGAATGCCGATCACTCGGCGCGAGTGGATCTCGAGAAATACTTCGAGCGGCTGGTTCCGGAAGACACCGATTATTTCACGCACACCTCGGAAGGACAGGACGATTCGACCTCGCACATCCGGATGGTGCTAACGCGATCAAGTGAAGTAATCCCGATCGCGGACGGTCGGCTCCAGCTCGGAACCTGGCAGGGCATTTTTTTGTTCGAGCACCGCAAAGCGCCGCACAAACGCCGGCTCGTGGTCAGTGTGATCGGAGAATGAAAAGCCCGGTCACCGGATTCATCGCGATGCTTTCGATCTGCGTCACGACCGCGGCTGCACAGCCCAACGAGGAAACGTTGATCCGGGACCTTTATCGGCGCGGCCTCGTCGGGGAGAAAGAGGCGGTGGAACAGTGCATCGCCAAACTGGAAGCCGTGCTCAAGAGCGAAGCGAAGAATCAGGTGGCACGCGTTTACCTCGGCAGCGCCTATACTCTGCGCAGCCGTGATCTCGGTTTCGGACCGAAGAAGCTTCAGGTTTTGAAGCAGGGTCTGGCGTTGATGGATCAGGCAGTTGCCGCTGCCCCTGACGACCCGAAGGTGCGTTTACCGCGCGCTCTCACGACCGCTTCCCTGCCCGGAGTGTTCGGCCGAGGCGCCTCGACTCGAAAAGATTTCGAGCTTCTGGCTGCGCAAGCGAAGCGCACACCAGGGAATTTCGACGAAGGTGAGTTGCAGATCGTGTTCTACAATGCTGGCCTGGCGGCGAAAGCCGCGGGCGACAAAGCCCGCGCAGCAGCTTTCCTGGAAGAAGCGCTCCGGCATCCAGCCGACACGGCATTATCCGGAAAAGTCAGTACCGAGCTCGCACGGCTTCAGTGAGCGTTTTGCAATATACTTCGCCCGGCGCGCGAAGCTCGCTGATATTCGCCCGCCAGATGCAGGAAGACCTCGACCGCATTCTCTTCGACGAGCCGACGATCCGTCATCGGCTCGATGAAATCGCGGCCCAGATCACGCAGGATTTCCGCGACCGCGAGCTCACCGTCATCGCGATTTTGAACGGCAGCCTTATTTTCATGGCGGATTTGCTCCGCCGCATTCCACTCCCGCTCAAGCTGGATTGTTTGAGCGTGGCGAGCTACCACGGTGGCACCAGATCCACGGGCGAAGTCGTCTTCCGGCAGGTCGCCCTCCCCGATGTGCAAGGCCGGCACATCCTGCTCCTCGATGACATCCTCGACAGCGGCCGAACGCTCGATGCGATCAGGCGCAGGCTCGAAGAAGCCGGGCCGCTGAGCATTTGCGTGTGCGTGCTCCTGGCGAAGAAGATAACCCGGGCTGCCCCCATCGAGGCGGCTTACGTCGGGTTCGAAATCGAGAACGAATTCGTCGTCGGCTACGGCCTCGATTACATGGAGCGCTATCGCAATCTGCCCTGCATCGGCGTCCTGCGGAATGAGCTGATCACGCACGAATGAAAATACGCGTGCAGTTCTTTTCCCACTTGAAGGACCTCGTGCGCGCTTCCGAACTGGAGGTGGACGTGGCGGAAGGAATCACCGCCGGGGAATTACTGGATCTGCTCTACTCTCGCTACGCACGAATGCGCGATTGGGACAGCAGCATCCTCATTGGGGCCGGTGTCGAATTCGTCGAACGCAACCACGTGCTTCGTCCCGACGACGAGATCTCAATCATGCCGCCAGTGCAAGGCGGGTAGTTCCCGATCATCCGTGAAACTCAACAGTGTTACCGCAATCCTCCGGGCTTTAAACGCGGCGGAGGTCCGCGTTTTGGTTGTGGGCGGATTGGCGGTTAACGCCCATGGTTATCTACGGTTGACGAAGGACGCGGACCTGGCCATCGATCTCGTCGCCGAAAACATTCTGCGAGCGTTCCAAGCGCTCTCCACCCTCGGCTATTCTCCACGTGTCCCCATTACCGCAACGCAGTTCGCTGATCCCGCTTTGAGGGCGACATGGATCCGGGAGAAGGAAATGAAGGTGCTGCAATTCTTCAGCGATCAGCATCGGGAAACTCCGGTCGACGTTTTCGTGATCGAGCCTTTCGATTTCGCACAGGAATATGCGCGGGCTGTCACGGCTTTGGTGGATCCTACAGGGACGGACCCCACCCTGGCACGCTATGTCGCGATTGCCGCCCTCATCCGCATGAAAGAAGACGTTGGGCGGCCGCGCGACTTGGATGACGTTGAACACTTGCGGTGGATTCTGGAGGAGCAAAGGGATGAGTGAGCGTGACGAGGCGATTGACTGGAGCCTGACCACCTGGGACGGAAGTCGACGCGCTCAGTTGCGCGATGCGATGAAACTTTCCCTGACGGAGAAGTGGCAGGCAGTCGAAGAGATGGCCGATTGGGCTCGTGCCACGCTGGAGGATCGTCGAAAACGCGGGCTACCCTACATCGATCTCTACACGGGAAAGCATGTTCTTCGCGTGCGCAGCAGCGAAGAGCCCCCTGCCGCGCCGCCTAATCCCGGAAATTCTGGAAGCTCGTCGTGACACCGAAATCTTTCCCGCGCACGAACTGAATTACTTCCTGGAGATCGTCGCGCTTCTTGCCGGTTACGCGAATCTGGCGCTCCTGCAGCGTGCTTTGCACTTTGAAGCTCTGCGCCTTGATCGCCTTGATGATTTCCTTCGCCTTCTCACCTTCCAAGCCTTGCTTGATCTTCAACTCCTGCCGGGCATGCCCGAGCGGCGAAATGACCGGATCTTCCTGATCGATGTTCCGCAGATCGACGTTTCGCTTCGCTAATTTGCCAATCACGATCTCGCGCAGACCACGTAAACGCGAGGCATCTTCCGCCGTCAGAGTGATCTTGTCCTTTTCCGCTTCGATCTCCGCGACCGCGCCTTTGAAATCGAAGCGCGTGGCTAATTCCTTTCGCGCCTGATTGATCGCGTTGTCGATCTCCTGGGTATCAACTTCCGAGACGATATCGAACGAAGGCATGATAAAAATTTGCGGTCGCGCCTCGGTGCTTGTCGATTGTTTTCTTCCCGAACATGCCCTTTTTCCTCGTTCGAGCGACGTGTCTCTTCTGCCGCACGTTTTTGCTCGCCGCACTTCTCGGAAGCCCGGCCTGCCGACCAGGCCAAACGGTCGAAGAGAAGGCGCTCCGAGTTGAACTGCGGCGCGCGTTGCGCGAACGATCGTTTGAGAAGGCGGCCGACCTGGCAGGCCGCGCAGTCGGGAAATGGCCGCGCGACAATGATGCCTGGGAGGCCTTAGTCCGCGCGCAGATCGGGCT
>JACCXA010000120.1 GCA_013697365.1 Chthoniobacterales bacterium | reverse complement strand
CCTTCGTCTCGAGCTGCGTCGTCTCCGTTGGCTTCAGCGGATCGCGCGGCGCGAACGCGACTTTCTGTCCGGGCACGGAAGCGGCGCGAGCCGCGAGTTTGTCCAGTGCGTTGTAGGCGGCGACCGGCACGGTGCTTCGGAGGTCGCTCTTCGAGACAAACATCATCGGGATGGTGAAGTCGATCGTGTCCCCCTCCACGTCTTGTCCCACGCCGTGAAAGCCGAAGTAGGCCTTATCGGCCGGTTTCGGCCCGACCATCACCTTCACCCAGAAGGAGCGATGGCTGCCCGGAATCAGCTCGGGATCGGCGATATCCGGCGTGACCAGAGTCGTCAGGCGCACATTCTTGAGCGGATTGCCGAAGTCATCATGCGCGAATGCCATCACGGGTTTGCGCACCACGATGAACATCCGCTGCATGAGATAGGCGACGACGAGGCCGTTGTGCTCCTCGAATTTCCGCTCCGTCACCTTGATTAAGGCGGCGGGATGTCGGAATGGCCAAAGCTCGCCTTCGTAAACGATGCGCACGTAGTGGTCGCGGCCCTGGGTGGCCAGATGGACCCACTCCGAAAGGTCAAGCTGTTCGTCCAGCGCGGGAATGAAGATGAGCTGCTCGGCGAATTCATTTTCGGCAAGGGCAACGTCCTCCGGGCCTGGTCGCTGAACGATTCGCCCGATGCGGACATCTTTGAGGATCTCACGCAGATCAAACGGATGCTGCTTCGTGCGCTGTGCCCTGCGGGGCGGGTCCCATTGGCCGCGGGAACGGAGCCAGCCTCCCAGCGCCGATAGGATCAGTCGATCGGCATGGAACGGCTGCGGCACGAAGGGCTTCACTCCGACCGGGACGCGGTCTTCGAAGATAATCCCACCGCCGGCCCGCTTCCGGGCCTGCACGTGGCGCTCGACTTCGTAGCCATGAAAGGCCGAGGTAAGGACTACGATCTGGTGGCGGTCGTTCGCGTTCATCGCGGTCCGCCCGAGCTGCGGATCGTCCTCCACTTCCGGCATCATCCGGGAGCTGTAATCCGGCGACCAGATAGCGCGGAGCGGAGCGAGATTTGTTTTGGATAAGCGCGTCACGCGATCACCGGTGCGCAAGGCGAGTTCCGTATGCCAAAGCTCCGTCCGCCCCAGGGAAGTGAACGGCGCCGGTCGATGCAGCCAGACCGCACGGCGCGTTGGCGAAATGATGAGGCGATATGGCAGCTCGATCGCGGTCTCGTTCGCCGCCGGGGCGCGAATGCCGGGAGCATTGGCGATCTGGTGCGGGGAAGGGTTATCGCCGATCGCCGCGATGCCGTTGACGTTCAGCTCCAACTCCGACCAATCGAGAAGGCCCTCCATCGAAAATGGGATCTTCGCTCCCGGCGGAACTACAAAAACAAGTCGCGACGAATGACCGATCTGCGCCGCCGTCGGAAAGGTCTTTGGCTTCTGCGTGGCGGCCGCGGCGATGGCGCTCGACGATGGCTGGCCCGGATTCGCAAACGGCTCGTGATAAGTGGCACCCTGGGGCGGCGTCTGTTTCGGGTTGGACTCCCGACGCGGATCCCCTTCGCCTCCGATCGGCGTGGTTCCGCCAGGCACGATGGCCGCTTCGAAAAAGGCCGACTCGGCGATCGTCTGCGGTTGAAACGTCAGCTGGAGGTAAGCCCGCCGATTCCTGTTTTCTACTTCGAGGTATGCGCCTTGTTCTGGGTCGCTCTGCAGGCGCAGGTTGCTTCCCCCGACCCCCAGATACAGCAATCATCGGGGCGCAGCAGCTCAGCCAGAAACGTTATCTCAACATCTGGCTCTGGCATGACGCATCGTCGGCAGGTTCATGCTCGTGAGGAGCAAAATTGGCTGTGCTCAGTCCGCGAACTCGTTCGAGTAAAAGACGGGCTTGGTCTCGCGGCGGAAGCGAGATCCCATCGGCAGATGACATAACCGCACCGCATTGACATCGCGGAGCCGATCCTGAACAGAAGCTCGCCCGCCGACAACGAAATTTCGGTGGACCCAGCCGCCTGGCTGGTGTTGGGCAATTTGTCAGTTGGCTATCTGACGCTGGGAATGATCCGGGGCGGTGCTCTACTGCGGCGGCGTAGGTGGCGCTACCGTTTCGGACATCGATTTCAGAATCCGCCCGAGATCGCTGTTGGTCGAGATCACCGCGGTGGTGTCCTCTTTAAAGG
>JACCXA010000103.1 GCA_013697365.1 Chthoniobacterales bacterium | reverse complement strand
GTGGCCGATCTCAGTTTCAGGGCCGTGAACCGAATCATCCTGGGGACCGGTCTCGTGCTGGGGCTCCTTTATCTCGCAGTGATGCCGCCGCGGCAAAGCCGAACCCGGGAGACCGATGCGATGGAGTTCGCGCTTCTCATTCTGCTCATGCTGCTCTTCACGCCGCTTGCGTTCGGCTACCTTTTCGCCTGCTTACTGTTCCCGTTCAGCGTCCTGGTGTGGCGATTACTCCAGCGTTCAAGCCCCGCACTCTTTACCTGCGGAGCGGGCGCCGTCTTCCTGCTCTCGCTCAGCATTCCGCTGCAGAGATCTGCCCAGGTTTACGGGAACACCTTCTTTGCCACGTTGCTCCTCTTCTTCGGTTTGGCGCTCGAGCTGTGGCGCGCCCGGCCGCGCGCGGCCAAGACCGAGCTAGCTCCGTCCCTCGACCGGGGTCGCTGACGCTTCTCGTATCGGCCCGCGCCGGCGCGTGAGGATTCGCACCGCCGCGACCGACCAGCGCAGCGAGAAGACCAGCGCAACGCGCAGGTTCATCTTCGACGTGCCGCGTTTGCGATCGCGAAATGCAATTGGAACTTCCAGGACTCGCAATCCAGATCGACCCCGCACGATCACTTCAAACGCAATCTTGAATCCGCTGGCCGCATCGGGAGCCAGCTCCAGCAACGTGGCGCGCGGAATTGCGAAGAAGCCGCCCATGGAGTCGTGAACACCTGTGAGGGGATACGCGAGGGCTGCGGCCACCCGGGACATCACCTTCCGATAGAGCGGCCAGCCTGGCGTCGTTCCGCCCGCCACATAGCGACTGCCCGTGACCATATCGGCGCGGCCAGCGAGCAGCGGCTCCGTTAGTTTAGGTATCTCCTGGGGTGGATGACTCAGGTCCGCGTCCATCACCACCAGCAGCCCGCCTCGCGCTGTTCGTGCGCCAGCGAGAACCGCGCCCGAGAGCCCGAGGGTCGGCTCGTCGCGTTCGACCAGGCACACCGGAAAAGCCGAACCGAGTGATCGCACCCGCGATCTCGTCCCGTCGGTCGAGCCGTCGTCAACGATGATGATCTCCACGCAATCGGGCGCCGCCAGCATGATCTGCCGGACCAGCGGCTCAATGTTTTCCTCTTCATTCAGCGTCGGCACGATCACGGAAATCATTCGTTCTGCGGTGACCGACATCCGCAGATGATACGGCAGACTTCCCTCCGCCTGCCAGCATGCGTTCCCATCGCATCGTCCCGTGAAACTGAAACTCGCGCGCGGCTTTGCCTGAAGGCAGACTGAGACTGCCATGAAACTATCCGTGGCCATCGCTGTTGCTGGTTGCGCCTTGCTGTTCGTCGCGCCGTCCTCGGTCGAGGCGATCATCAACACCCGCGGTCCGCGGTTATATCATTACTCCGAAGCGAGGCTTCTGGCCGTAAATGCCCGTGCCGGGCAGTTTGTGCTGCAAGGGAGGAAAGATCCCAGTGAACGGTTGACCCTATTCGTAAGCCCGACGTCGCGATTCTTTCGCGACGGTGCCCCTTTGAAATTGCAGGAGGCGAAAATCGGCGAGGACGTGAGCGGCAGCTTCATCATCGCGGTCGACCGGAAGGCGACTGCGGTCGAGACGACCTTCGCGCCAGCGACTCCGGTGCGGAAGGGACCCGCAGAACAGAATTCGTGGCGGAGATGAGCCGAAGACGGGACTCGAACCCGTGACCTGCTGATTACGAATTCTTTGCTGACATGTTCTGAACTTTTTGCTAAAGTTCCGAACTGTGGCCTCTCTCCGTCGTGCTTTCATAGCTATTCCGTCACTTTGCTGCCCGGCGGTTGGAACACATGGGAACAGTTCGGCGCGTCGAAAACGTCAAAGAAGTGTCCAAGTGAACTCTTGAGGAACGAAAATCATGAATCGATCAAAGACCGATGTGAAATATTGGCAACGGACCGTCTTTCGACCGGTCTACGTCTCCGATGGCAAACGCCAACATGTCAGCGATTGGTCGGTCAAGATCCAGCACGCCGGTCGAAGAGAAACATTCCCCCTCGGTACTCCAAACAAAACCGCCGCCGCTGCTAAGGCGAAAAACATTTATCTTTGCCTTCTCGGCCAAGGATGGGATGCAGCGCGTGCTCAATTCAAGAAAAAGGGGGCGGC
>JACCXA010000065.1 GCA_013697365.1 Chthoniobacterales bacterium | reverse complement strand
CCCGAAGGGCCGGCTGAACGTGCGCACGAGTAACGATGACCACGGCCACTTCCGGGTGGAGGTGACAGATAGCGGCGTCGGAATTGACGCGGATTCTTTACCGAAAATTTTCGACGCGTTTGAACAGGGGGAACGCGTGCGCTCCGGAGGTCTCGGGCTGGGGCTCGCGATCAGCAAGGCGCTGATCGAGACGCATAAGGGCCATCTCGCGGCCTGCAGTGAGGGCCGCGACAAAGGCTCGACCTTTACCGCTGTCTTCCCGCTTTCCGAGCAGGCGAACGGCGCGACTTCGACCGACGCCATCGCGGCGCCGGCGGAGCGCAGGTCGCTGCGCATTCTTCTGGTGGAAGATCATGAGGATACCAATCGCTCGCTGACGCAGCTGCTGCGACGCCGCGGTTACCACGTCCGCCCGGCGCACAACATCGCGAAGGCGCTCGACGTGGCGGCGCGACACGAATTCGACGTGCTCGTCAGCGACATCGGTTTGCCCGACGGGACGGGAGTAGATTTGATGCGCCAACTTTCCGCCTCGCGCCGGCCGTTTTTCGGCATCGCCCTGACTGGCTACGGGATGGAAGACGATATCCAGCGCAGTCACGATGGCGGCTTCAATCATCATCTTGTCAAACCAGTGGATTTGAACCGGCTCGATTCTATTATCCAGCAGGTCGTTGTCGCTCGTTAGGCAGCCCGCTGGGGTTCGGCAGGATCCCGTCGCGGATGAGTCAGCGGTCTGGGCGCGTGCGTTTCAAGGCGGCTCTGTTATAGAAGGAGAATGAACGCGCGCCTTTTGCTCTCCCTTCTCTGCACTGCGGTAGTTCCGGCTTTCGCTCAGCAAACGCCAGAGCAGCTTGCCGAATCGGAACTCCCCTCGCTCCTCGCCATCTACAAAGAGCTGCATGCCCATCCGGAGTTGTCGGGGCAGGAAATGAAAACATCCGCCTTTGTCGCGAAAGAACTTAAAGCGGTCGGCTGCGAAGTGACGGAGAAGCTTGGCAAATATGAGAAGCCCGGTATGACCGCCTATGGCGTGGTAGGTCTTATGAAGAATGGCGCTGGGCCCACGGTCCTCGTCCGGACGGATCTTGACGGGCTCCCCGTCGAAGAAGAGACCGGACTGCCTTACGCGAGCAAAGACACGCAAAAGAACGAAGAGGGCAAAGAAGTGCGCACGATGCACGCCTGCGGGCACGACATGCATATGTCGGCCTTCATCGGCACGGCGCGCGCGCTCGCGAAGCTGAAGGATCAATGGAAAGGCACGATCGTGTTTGTGGGGCAGCCGGCGGAGGAAACCGGCTCGGGCGCGAAGGCGCTCCTGGCCGATGGGCTTTACACGCGTTTTCCGAAGCCCGACTTCGTCCTCGGCTTGCATGACAGCGCGCAAATGGAAGCCGGCAAGGTCGGCATGACCGAAGGCTACATTTACGCCAACGTGGATTCCGTAGACGTGACCGTCCTCGGGATGGGTGGGCACGGCGCTTACCCGCACAAGACCAAGGACCCTGTGGTTCTCGCCGCGCAGATCGTCCAGGGCTGGCAGACGATCGCGAGCCGGGAGACGGAACCGTACGATTCAGTCGTGGTCACCGTCGGATCGATTCACGCCGGCACGAAGCACAACATCATCTCCGACGAGGTGAAGATGCAGCTCACCGTGCGCACCTATAAAAAAGAGACGCGCGAATATGTGCTGAAGGCGATCGACCGGATTGCGAGAGGAATGGCGACGGCTGCCGGGCTGCCGGCGGATCGCATGCCCGTGGTGAAAGTGCGCGAGGATGAGTTTACTCCGTCGACGTACAATAACCCGGAACTGACCCGGCGCCTGGCTGGCGTGCTGAAGAGTGCACTCGGAGCGGACAAATACGAGGTCACGGAACCGACGATGGGCGGTGAAGATTTCAGCGTCTACAGCCTCGAGGACTTGTCCATTCCAGCGTGCATGTTCACCGTCGGCGGAGTTGATCCAGCGAAAATGGCGGAGAGCAAAAAGAACGGCACACCGCTGCCGAGCCTGCACTCCAGCAAGTTCGCGCCCGTGCCAGAGTCATCGATCCGCGCGGGTGTCATTGGGATGACGTCCGCGGTGCTCGAGTTGATGAAAAAGTAGGGAAGCTGAGAGAACGCCGCGCTAAAATCTTTTCTCCAGATCGAAGAAAACAAAGCGCTGCCGGGGATCTTCCAATGGCACCGGATAGCCGGCGGTGTTGTTCGCGAAGGGCGGCGGGTCGTCGAAGATGTTCCGTACGCCAACCCGGATGGCGGTGCCCCTCAGCCAACCGGCGGAGCGAGAAGCCGTGCTCATTTTTCCCACCACCGTCTTCCTGTCGGTTACCTCCGGCTGCACCGGGACGCGGTTTCGGCCAAAGCGATATTCCACGAGGACGTCGAAGGTCGTCGAATAATCTACGATTCGATCGCCGGTTAAATCTTCATAGGAGTCTGTGTAATTAAAGGTGGTGACCGCTTCGAAGCCGCCGATTCTCCATCCTGCCTGCACGCGCCCGCGGATCTCCGGCCGTGCAAAAGATCCAATCAATTCACGGACGGGCTCCGCTTCACTCGCCTGCTGCTCGTAGCTATCGAGGTAGGCGGCGTCCATGCGCAGCGTGAAAACGCCGATGGGAGTCTTCGGCGTCACGTATTCGAGCGCGGCGTCGATGCCTTTGACGCGAATAAAGCCGAGGTTCTGGAAGCTCGTGTTCACGAAGAGAAGATTGCCGGGAATTCCCAAAGCTTCGTCAGTGGCGGAAGCGGGCGCTCGCACGACAAGGCCCGGAAAGTCTCCCTCGTTATCGAGGATGAATTGCGGATCGAGGCCTGCGACAGATTTCTCGATTTCGATCGAGAAGAAATCGCCCGATAGCGTCAAGCCCGGCAGCGGTGTTGGCGTCAAGACAAAGCCGGCGGAAAAGTTTTCGGAATCCTCCGCGTCGAGATTCGGATTTCCACCCGAAATAATCTGCACTGAGCTACTCTCGTCCTCGGGCGCGCCGGTCACTTCGAAACGACGCCGGTCCTGCAATTCCTGGGAGAAAGTTAGGGAGCCGGTCGATGACTGCACCAGAGAAGGCGCGCGAAAACCGGTGCTGTAAGAACCGCGCAGAAGAATCCAATCGGGAATCGGCCGCCACGCGAACCCGATCTTCGGATTGGTCGTCGAACCAAAGTCACTGTAATTCTCCGCGCGCACGGCAAATTGCGCTTCCAGCTTGTTGATGCCTGGAATCGCCATCTCGCTGGAGACGATCGGCACGTAAAACTCAGCGAAGCCCGCGATGATGTCGCGTTCGCCGCTCGCGGAAGTGCTGTTGAGATCGATCACCCCGCCCCCAACTGCAAACGGATCGAAGCGATCCTGCAATTCCTCGTAGCGATATTCCGTTCCGAACGCGGTCAGCAATTCGCCTGCGGGAAGTTTGAAGAGCGGACCGGTTACCTTCGCGTCGGCCGCGAAGAGCCGCGACTCCCCCGCCCGTGTCGTCGTAACAAGGAAGGAACGGATCGTCGCTGGATTATTCACCGCGTCCCCCGCCCCGAAGACGTTGAAGGAGGTCGCAGGATCTGTGTTGGCCAGCGCGGCAATGACCGCGGGGCGCGAGAGGTTCCCGAACGTCTTATCTTCCGTGTCTGTCGCGCTGAAAAGGAGCGCGGTTTCGAGTTCCCAGCGACCCGGGAGGTGCACGTTTAAACCGGCAACTGCGCGATAGACATCGGTCTCGATCTCATCGCGCCGCGGACCCGCTTCGGTGACCCGATAACGAAAGAGAACGTCGGTGCCGAAAGGGTTGAATGGATTCGCCGCGGGAACTGAAAGGCCCTCGACGTCGCCCTCGATCGGCGCCGGAGCGAGCTGCTGCTGCGTGGAGATGCTCCGATAATTAAACTCGGTGAAGAGATCGACGGCCGGCGCGAGCCGCACTTTCCCGCGGAACGAAACGCCGTAGCGCTCCGTCTCCGGAACGAGCGGTTGGAAAGGCGCGCGATCGAAGCGATTTCGGCCGGGCGTGAACTCCGAGATCTCCGGCGGACCATCGCTGTTCGCCGGAACACGCAGCGGTTCACCCGTCGCCGGATCGAAGATTGTTCCGGGATTCGAGACCGAACTCAAAAAGCTGCTTCCGCCCTGGCGTCGCTGATCGATCGAGCGCGAGAAATAGCGATCGACCTGGAAAAGCGCTTCGCGGTGGAAGTAATCCGCGACAACCACCAACTCGAACCCGCGTTTCTCATCCGAGTAGCCGCTGATGACGGAAGCCCGATACTCGCTCGTGTCCGTGTCGGTTGTGTTGCCATAGCCAGCGCTGACGAGTGTACCGTCAAACTTCTGCAGGAAGCGCACGTTTACCACGCCGGCGATCGCGTCCGTGCCGTAAATCGCGGAGGCGCCATCGCGCAGGATGTCGATTTGTTGGATCGCAGCCAGTGGGAGCGAGTTCAGATCGACGAACGCGGTGATGCCGTTTTGCGCAAAAGGATACGGGGCGACGCGGCGGCCATTGACAAGGACGAGCGTGGCGTCCGGGCTCAGACCGCGCAGCGCAACCGCGGCGCCGCCGGGTGAGAGGCTCTCGTTTTGATTTTCCGTAAACGATGGCCCGCTGTTCTGCGGCAGAGATTGAAAGAAATCACCGAGCGAGCGCGAACCGGAACGCTCCACCGCCTCGCGATTGAAGATCGATTCTGGAACGAACGGCGGGGACTCGCTCGAGGTGATATTAGTCCCCGTGATGACCAGACGGTCCACCTCCTGGACGTCCCCCATCGGGGAGGTGGCGTTGCCATTCGCGTCCCGGGCCGCGGGCGTGGCTTCAGGTGAGATTGTTTCCAGCGGCACGCCCTGTCCGAAGGAGATTCCCGCCGCCAGGAGCGAGGCCGCAACCATGCTCAGCGCCCCGCAGACGAGCTGAAGGCGCGTATACATTCGGGGGACGAAAGCGGAAAAGGCCGAGACGGCAAGCCGTTGTTCCGGCTGGGCGCCTTGCCTCCCGCACAGCGAGGTCGTTAGTTCTCATCGTTGAAAGTGCCTAACGACCCACTGCCCACTGGACCGGCCGGAATCTCGCAGCGCCTTCGCCTGGGCCCGCGTCTGCACCCGTTTGCCTACGCTGCGCCAACGTCAACCTTGGTCGGGGATGTCACGCTGGAGGAAGATTCGAGCGTCTGGTATGGCGCCGTACTGCGCGGCGACATTAACCGCATCATCATCGGCCCGCGCTCCAACATTCAGGACTGCGCCGTTCTCCACCTGGCGGATGACTATCCGGTGATGATTGGTGAACTGGTTACCGTTGGGCACAGCGCGGTGGTTCACGCCTGCACGGTTGAAGACGAAGTGTTGATCGGGATGGGCGCCATCATTCTCGATGGAGCGCACATCGGTGCACGTTCCATCGTCGGAGCGAAAGCTCTGATCACGGGTGGAACCAAGATTCCACCCGGATCGCTCGTCCTCGGCACACCGGCCAAAGTCGTCCGGCAGCTTTCGCTCGAGGAACAGGCAAATACAAAGACCTGGGCGCTTAAGTACGTGGAAACCGCCAGGCGTTTTCGCGAGCACTTCAGCGCAGCCTCTTAGCGAGCCTTTCGGCAGCTGCCTGCAATAGCTCGGGTGCATTTTGCTGCGCCGCGCTTCGCGTCATTCCTTCCGGGCGCGCTACGATGATCCCGTCAAAGAGAGCGCGCAGTTCTGCCGTTATCTCGGCCTCGCCGACAACAGCGTAAATCTGCTTCCCAAACCGACGCGCCAGCCGCGCCACTCCCGCGGGCGCTTTTCCGGCCAAGGTCTGCGAGTCGAGACGGCCTTCCCCTGTGATCACTACGTCGACTTCGCGCATTGCTGCTTCCAACCCGACAAGCTCTGCGACGAGATCGAACCCCGCTTGCACCCTCGCCCCACAAAAGCTCAGCAGACCAAACCCGAGGCCACCC
>JACCXA010000123.1 GCA_013697365.1 Chthoniobacterales bacterium | reverse complement strand
AAGTTCGTGCAGTTCAAGCAAGACTCACAAATAGACTCACAAACATTAGTCCCAGAGCGTCCAACCGTGTCCGCGGCTGTCCTGCTGAATGCGGGTGAACCGAAAATGTTAACTGCTGGCGGAGAGGCGTTTAGTCCGTCGGAGACCGCGCTTGTCCGCGAGAGTCCACACGAGGCAGATGGTGCGCGATGCAGGGTTCGAACCTGCGACTTCTTGCGTGTGAAGCAAGCGCTCTACCACTGAGCTAATCGCGCAAAAAGAGACGGCGAAATTAACGGGCTTTCCCCCCGACGGCAACTTTTCGTCTCCAGATATAAAAAGGGTTTCATCGCATCCCTCCCATTGACTCCGCGCCGACGGGCTGTCGAATACCGCGATGCTCGAGGGTCAGAAAATTGTCGTGGTCATGCCCGCTTATAACGCGGAGCGGACGCTCCGCCGGACCTACGAGGAAGTGATTGCCCAGGAGATTGTCGACCTCATCATTGTCGTCGACGATGCGAGCGGGGACGAGACGGTGACCATCGCGCGTACGCTTCCGCGGGTGCAAGTTGAGGTGCATCCGATGAATCGCGGTTACGGCGGCAATCAAAAGACCTGCTACCGGCTCGCGTTGGGCGCTGGGGCGGACATCGTGATCATGATCCACCCGGATTATCAATACACGCCGCAGCTCATTCCGGCGATGGCCTCCCTGGTGGTGAGTGGATGCTACCCGTGCGTGCTGGCCTCGCGCATTCTGGGCGGCGGCGCCCTGCGTGGCGGGATGCCGTTGTGGAAATACGTCTCCAATCGCGCACTGACATTCGTGGAAAATCTTCTCCTGGGCGCGAAGCTTTCCGAATATCACACTGGTTATCGTGCCTTCTCGCGGGAGATCCTCGAACGCCTGCCCTTAAAGGAGAACTCGGAGGATTTCGTGTTCGACAACCAGATTCTTGCGCAATTGCTCTGGCTCGGTTGCCCCATCGGCGAAGTGGCATGCCCTGCAAAGTATTTACCGGAAGCGTCATCAATCAATTTCCGGCGAAGTGTGCGCTATGGCCTTGGGTGCCTGGCGACAGCGGTGCGCTTCCGTCTCGCCCGCTGGGGCGTGGCGTCGCCGTTCGTCGCAAAAGGCCTCCCTTTGTAGCCGCGGTCGATGACCGCGAATCCCCCCGATATCGCTTACGCGAAGGAGTTCTATTACGAGCGGAGGATGAGCGCGATAGCCGCTACCGGCCGTCCGTTATCATAAGTGATGGCTGCCATTAAACCGCCAGGTCCTCCACCTCCGCAGAGGGGTGGTTGGTCCCAATTCGCAGTTTCCCTCCTGCTCGCTTTGCTCACCGCGATCGTTTTCGAGCGGACCCTCCGCCACGATTTCATCAACTACGATGACCCCGCATACATTCACGAGCAGCCGGAAATAATTGGCGGCCTCACGTCGCGCGGACTGGCGTGGGCGTTCACGAATACTCACTCGGGCAACTGGCACCCGCTCACTTCCCTCTCGCACATGCTCGATTGCCAGCTCTTTGGGATGAGCGCGCAAGGCCATCATTTCACGAGCGTTCTTTTGCACCTCATCGGAACGGTCCTGCTCCTCCTCGTTCTGCAGCGACTGACAGGAGCGTTCTGGCGTAGCGCCTTCGTCGCAGCGGTTTTCGCGCTTCATCCACTCCGCGTCGAATCGGTCGCGTGGATCGCGGAGCGAAAAGACGTTCTGAGTGGCGTGTTTTTCATGCTGACGCTCGCAGCGTATGCCGCCTACGTGCGGAACTCCTCATTCCTGCGCTACGCCATGTTAGTGGCGGCTTTTGCCCTTGGGCTGATGTCCAAGCCCACCCTTGTCACTCTGCCCTTCTTACTCTTGCTCCTCGATTTCTGGCCTATGAAACGGACGGCGACCGCCACCAGGCTAATCGTGGAAAAAATCCCATTGCTGATCTTCTCCGCCGCGGCCTGTATCGTGACGTTTCTCGCTCAAACAGCGACGATGAGTCCGTTGGAAAAACTGCCGATCGGCTGGCGCATTGCGAACGCCTTTACCTCCGTGCTCACCTACCTCGGCCAAGTATTCTGGCCGGCGAAGCTGGCCGTGTTTTACCCGCATCCGCGTGATCAGCTCTCGACCGTTGCAGTCGTGTTCGCGGTTCTGTTTGTGGGGGCGGTAAGCTTCGCCGCGTTCCTCGTGCGACGGCAGCGGCCCTACCTTTTTGTGGGCTGGTTCTGGTTCGTTGGAATGCTAGTGCCGGTGCTGGGCCTGGTGCAGGTCGGTCTGCAAGGCCATGCCGATCGTTACACCTACCTGGCGCACATCGGCATTTCCGTTTTGCTCGCATGGGTAATCGCGGATCTCACGGCCTCATGGGCACAGCGGCGCGCGCTTCTCTCGGTCGGAGCCGCGGCGGTGATCGGCGTGCTCTCCTGGGCAACATGGAAGCAGGCCGCCTATTGGCAGAACAGCGAAACGCTTTGGCGACATACGCTCGCGGTCACGTCGCGGAACGCTGTCGCGCACACGAATCTTGGCAATCTTCTCCCGGCGAGTGAAGCGGTGCCGCACTACGAGAAAGCCCTCGAAATCAATTCCGAAGATGTGATTCCGTTGAACAATCTCGCGTGGGTTCGGGCGACCTGCCTGGAGCCTTCGTTGCGCGATGGAACGAACGCCGTCCAGGGCGCGAGCAAAGCCGTGTCCCTGTCCGGCGGCGGCGATCCTGTCTATCTCCGAACGCTCGCAGCCGCCTATGCGGAAAGCGGTCGTTTCAACGAGGCGGCCGCTGTTGCGGGTCAAGCTCTGGCCCTCGCCACTGCGATTGGGAACCAAGCGCTGGCCGCGGATCTCGAAGCCAACATTGCGGGATTCCGACGTCGACTACCTGTCCGCGACGCTTCGCTGACGCCTGCCGAAGCCCGGCCATAACCCCCGGACGGCGCGTTGTCATCCAGAGCGCGAGCGAGAAAGTCGATTATCCAGGTAGGTTGACGTCGTTTCGCACTCCGCTCAGGTGACAAGGCCCACGTCTCCTTTTGTGGACGCGGTGAGCACTCATTCAGGCGCTCATCGCAGCCGGGATGCCGCCGGCTTGTCAGCCGTGGCGGTGCGGTCTATGGGGGAGAATGTCCGAACACAAAGCCATTCTTCGTTGGGAACGCGGCGACGTTGAGTTCTCCTATCAAAAGTATCCGCGCGATCACACGCTGAGTTTCGATGGCGGCCACACCATGACCGCGACCGCAGCCCCGGCTTACCTCGGGAACCCCGCGAATGTCGATCCCGAGGAAGCGTTCGTCGGCTCGCTCTCCAGTTGCCACATGCTCACGTTTCTCGCCATCGCGTGTAAGCAGAAGTTCGTGCTCGAAAGCTACGAAGA
Source organism: Chthoniobacterales bacterium (assembly GCA_013697365.1). GTDB lineage: Bacteria > Verrucomicrobiota > Verrucomicrobiia > Chthoniobacterales > UBA10450 > JACCTI01. Next base: position 15,767 of record JACCXA010000123.1, on the reverse strand, counting down.
TGAAGCGGTTGGCCACATGGAAAAGAATGCGGAGGGCAAGCTGGCCATTACGCGGGTCGAGCTGCATCCGAAGATTAAATTCTCAGGCGAGAAACAACCGACGTCCGAAGAGCTGGAAAAACTCCATCACGGCGCGCACGACAACTGTTTCATCGCCAACTCGGTCAAGACCGAAGTGACGGTCGTGAAGTAGGCCTCGCAGACTATTGTCCGCAAATTACGCAGATTCAGAGCGGCACGCCGGGCGTGTTCTTTCTCGAGGTCATTTGTGTGAATCTGTGAAATCTGCGGACGATTCGCTTTTCCGATGAACAACCCAAATGACCCCCAGCGCATGGAGCGTATCGTCAGCCTATGCAAGCGACGCGGCTTCATTTTCCAAGCCGGGGAGATCTACGGCGGACTGAACGGTTGCTGGGACTATGGTCCGCTTGGCGTCGAGCTGAAGCGCAACCTGAAGGATTACTGGTGGCGGGTGATGGTGCGCGAACGGGATGATGTGGTCGGCCTTGACGGATCCATTCTCACCCATCCCGCGGTCCTGAAGGCAAGCGGTCATGTGGATACTTTTAGTGACCCAATGGTCGATTGCCGCACGTGCAAGGCACGCCTGCGCGAGGACCAGGTGCCGGAGAAGAATGGCGCAAAGCAGTGTCCGAATTGCGGTGGCAAGGAGCTAACCGAGGCCCGCCCTTTTAACCTTATGTTCCAAACGCAGATGGGCGCGTCTGCGGAACTTGAATCCATCGCCTACCTGCGCCCCGAGACCGCGCAGTCCATCTTCGTCCAGTTTAAGAACGTCCTTGATACGGCGCGGAAGAAGATTCCATTCGGCATTGCGCAGATCGGGAAAGCTTTTCGCAACGAGATCAACCCGCGCAATTACATCTTCCGGTCCCGCGAATTCGAACAGATGGAGCTGGAGTACTTCTGCGCGCCGGAGCAAGGGATGCAGTTGCTCGATTACTGGCTCGAAGAGCGGCTCCGGTTCTACGAAAACATAGGCATTCCGCGCACGAAGCTGCACGTCCTGACGGTGCCGGAAGCCGACCGCGCCTTCTATTCGAAGGGCACTTACGACATCGAGTACGAGTTCCCGTTCGGCGTGCAGGAACTGGAGGGCGTGGCCTATCGCACCAACTACGATCTTACTCAGCATCAAAACGCGAGCGGCAAGTCGCTCGAGTATTTTGATGAGGAGACGAAAGCGAAGTTTGTGCCGCACGTGGTCGAGCCGAGCGCGGGCGTTGATCGCACGGTGCTGGCGCTTCTTTGCGAAGCTTACGACGAGGAGACGGTGACGGATGAGAAGGGGAAATCGGAGACTCGGATCGTGCTCCGTTTTCATCCCCGGATCGCGCCTTACAAGGTGGGCGTCTTCCCATTATTGAAGAACAAGCCGGAATTGGTCGCCAAAGCGCGCGAAGTGCTGGCGTTGCTCAGGCCGCATATGATGGTTTTCTACGACGAGGGAGGTGCGATCGGGCGGCGCTACCGGCGGCAGGACGAAGCCGGCACGCCGTTCGGCCTCACGATCGACTTCGAGACTCTCGGCGAGAAAGGCGAGGAGCTGCGTGACACGGTTACGCTCCGGCATCGTGACAGCATGGAGCAGGAGCGCATCGCGATCGCGGATTTGCTCGCCACCCTCCTGCCGCAGGTGCAGTAAGGTTCGTGCCGCCAGGAATGGCGTGTCAGGCGAAGGCGCAACACGAAGCAATCGCACCGCGCCTGGCGCAACGACTTTCCCGGAGGCGCACGCATCTCGGAGGCGAAGGAGAGTCGAATACCTGAGGGATGACAACTCACGCAGATCAAAAAGAACGCGCTGGCAAGAATCTCTCGCTGTGGGAAGCCACGAGCGACGGGGGGCAGCTCAATCCCTTACGCGAGGAGACACAGGCGGATATCTGCGTGGTCGGCGCGGGGATCGCCGGGCTCACCGCTGCCTACACATTGGCACGAAATGGTCGGAGCGTGGTGGTGCTCGATGATGGCCTCATTGGGCGCGGCATGACCGGTCGCACGACAGCGCATATCGTAAACGCACTCGACGATCGTTATTACGAACTGGAGAGACTGCACGGCGAGGAGGGCGCGCGGCTCGCGGCCGACAGCCATACCGCGGCGATTGATTTTATTGAGAGGGTTGCGCGCGAGGAAAACATCGACTGCCAATTCGAGCGGCTGGATGGCTATTTATTCGAGCCGCCTAACGAGCCCGCAAAGAATCTGCGGCAAGAGTACGAAGCCTGCCTGCGCGCCGGGATCTCGGTCGAATGGATCGCGCGTGCCCCGATTGAGGCGTTCGAGACAGGACCGGCCATCAGGTTTCGAAATCAGGCGCAGTTTCATCCGCTCCACTATTTGCGTGGGCTGGCGAACGCGATCGAGCGCGCGGGAGGACGCATTTTCACCGGCACACGCGTGCTCGACGTGAAGGGTGGCGAGGCCGCGCATGTCACAACGCAAGAGGGTCATACCGTGCGGGCCGGTTCTGTCGTCGTCGCAACGAACACCCCGATCAATGACCGCTACGTCATGCATACGAAGCAGTCGCCCTACATGACGTACGTGATCGGGATGCGGATACCGAGCGGTTCGGTGCCACGCGGGCTTTTTTGGGATACGGCGCAGGAAGCCGGACAGGAAGACAAGGCGATCGGCATGATCCCCTATCACTACGTCCGGCTGGCGAAGGAAGGGGCAGATGAAATCCTAATCGTCGGTGGTGAGGATCACAAAACCGGCCAGGCGGACGATTTCGACGAACGCTATCAGCGGCTCGAAGCCTGGACGCATCTGCGTTGGCCGACGGCAGGCGAGGTTGTCTTCCGTTGGTCAGGTCAGGTCATGGAGCCGGTGGATGGGCTGGGCTACATCGGGCGCAATCCCATGGATAAGGAGAACGTCTACATCGCGACGGGGGATTCCGGGAACGGCATCACCCACGGCACGATCGCCGGAATTCTCATCCCTGATCTGATCATGGGCCGGGCGAATGCATGGGCCACGGTTTACGATCCAGCGCGTAAGAGTCTTCGGGCGGCCGGTGATTTCGCGCATGAGAACCTGAACGTCGCGGCCCAATATCGCGATTTTGTCACCGGTGGCGATGTTCCGTCAGCCGACGAAATTAAGCCGGGCCACGGCGCGGTCTTGCGGCATGGGTTGCGAAAAGTTGCCGCTTATCGGGACGACGAGGGAGTGCTGCACGAAATGACGGCCATCTGTCCGCATCTTAAGTGCATCGTGCACTGGAACGGCAATGAGAAGACGTGGGATTGCCCGTGTCATGGCTCGCGTTTCGATTGTCGCGGGCACGTCATGAATGGTCCCTCGGTCTCGGATTTGGCGCCGGTGGATGGTTGAAAATGCAGGTCGACACATTTCGAGAATATTGTCTAAGAAAGACGGGCGCGACGGAAGATACGCCGTTCGGCGAAGACCATCTCGTCTTCAAGGTTGGCGGGAAGATGTTCGCGTTGCTCTCTCTCGATGAAGTCCCCTCGACCGCGAATCTGAAGTGTGAGCCCGACCTGGCGCTGGAACTGCGGGACCGTTACGAGCAGGTTCGGCCGGGTTATCACATGAACAAGAAGCATTGGAACACAGTCGAGCTTGGTGGCGGAATTCCGGACGCTGAATTGCGGGAGATGATCGATCATTCGTATGAGCGGGTGGTGCGAAGTCTAACGAAGACTGCACGAGCGGCCCTCGGCGGCGAGGCAGACGTGTAGCCGCTACAGTTGGCGCAGCTGGATTTCACCGACTTCCAGCTGCAGCGCTTCGTTGGCGATTTGTAGGAAGCTGTCCGGCGGGTCGGTCAGGGCAACTTGCAGCTGGCCCATCTGCTCCGGCGGCGCGTTCATACCTTCGCGTTCGAGGAGGTGGCGCAACTCCGCGGCGCAGTTCTCCGCCGCGTCGACCAGCGTGATCGCACGGCCAAGCAATCGGCTGATCGCAGGCCGGAGCAGGGGATAGTGCGTACAGCCGAGCACGAGGGTGTCGACGCCATCGTCGAGCAGAGGCTGTAGATACTGCATGAGGATCTTGTCCGTTATTTCACTCTCCAGCCATCCTTCTTCGATCAACGGGACCAGCAACGGACAAGCGCGCGCGGTGACGCGGACCTCAGCATTTTGTTCCCGCAGCGCACGCTCATAGGCGCCGCTCTTGATCGTCGCCCGGGTGCCGATCACTCCGATATGCCCATTGCGTGTCGCAGCGGTGGCGGCTTGTGCACCGGGCGCGATCATTCCGGTCACCGCCACCGGGATTGTCTCGCGCAATAAAGGCAAGGCGAGCGCCGAAGCTGTATTGCACGCGACCACGATTGTTTTGGCATTCTGCTCGAGAAGGAGCGCCGCGATCTCGAGGCTGTAGCGTTGCACGGTGGCCGGGCTCTTCCCGCCGTAGGGCAGGCGGGCCGTGTCCCCAAGGTAGTAAATCGACTCGTTAGGCAGAAGCCTGCGCAAGGCGCTGACGACCGTCAGCCCGCCAATCCCCGAATCGAAGACCCCGATGGGCCGGGCATCGGGCTGGTCACTCGCCGCCATGAATGGAAACTGAAGGTTCCTCCGGGGCGGCGGCCACCACCGGCTCCTCCGAGTGCAAAGGCGCGGTGATGGAGGCCGAATGCGGCGGGAGATTTTTTCGCACGACCGCGAAGGTGTCGTTTTGGGCTCGGTAATTCACGGCCGCGTTGTAGCTTTGCACGCCCTGCGCGATCGCCATCCCGAGCTGCTGCCGATAATGCGCGGTGGCGATGCGCCGCCCTTCCACGGGATCGCTCAGAAAGCCGGCTTCCAGGAGGACGGCCGGGAGGTGAATGTTTCGCAGCACCTTGAAACGTGCGTGACGCACGCCGCGATCATACGGGGTCAGACGCGAAAGCACCGAGGCATGCACGGCCGCAGTCAGCGCGATGTTCTGTAGATCCTGCACATTGCCCTGATCCGGCTGCGAATCATCCGCCGGGGCATGGTGCTCGCCCGGCGAAGCGGTGGAAACGATGCCTTCCGGCGCGAGCGCATAACTTTCCACGCCCGCCCCGCCGCTCGCGGAATTGAAATGGATGCTGATGAAAACGGCGTTCTGAAAGCGGTTCGCGAAAGCGACTCGTTCTTCAAGGGAAAGCCCCGTGTCGTCCTTGCGTGTCATCTCCACTTTGAAGCCGGTCTGAAGCAGCTGTTCGCGCGCCGTCATCGCAACATCGAGCGCGAACGCCTTCTCTGAACCCCAGGCGTTGGCCGTGCCCTGATCGGTGCCTCCGTGCCCCGGATCGAGCACCACTGTCTCGACTTTCCGTGCGTTCGCGATCCGGCTCGGCCGCAGGACCGGTTCGACGATTTTTCCGATGTCAACGGCGGAGATCAAATGTTCATCGGCCCGCTCGAGCAAAGGAAAGTGAGTGAAGAAGCGCACGCCGTTAATGTACATCTCACTCGTCCCTGCCTGGGCGCGCAGGCCGTGCCGATCGCCGCGCAATGAGATGGTGCGGTTCGCGTGGCTATAAGCCGGGAAGCGATAGAACTCGGCGACATTCTCGAAGCTGACGTAATTCCGCCCCTGCTGTTGGATGACGTTCCATTCCGTCGCGCGAGCGCCAAGAGCGCACACCAGGGAGACAAATGTGGCCAGGAATGTTGGGGAGCCTCTCATGCAGGCGGAAGCTGGTCGCGGGCCGATGGCGTCGCAAGTTCGTTTGCCCGAGCGCATGCGTCTCTCCCTTGCACGGCGGGACGATGAGTGGCATGCGCTCGATCGGGTTTTAGTTTTGCTTTCGACGCTCCCCCTTCGATGCTGGCCCGTGTCCGAGCTGCCGAAAACGTACGACCCGGCCGCAGTCGAGCCTAAATGGTATCAGCACTGGCTTGAGCGCGGTTATTTCCACGCGGACGCGACCTCCCGCAAGCCGGCTTTCTCGATGGTCATCCCGCCGCCAAACATCACCGGCGTTTTGACGCTCGGGCACGTCCTGAACACCACAATCCAGGATATTCTGGCGCGACGCGCGCGAATGTTGGGCAACGAAGTGCTTTGGCTCCCGGGCACCGATCACGCCGGGCTCGCGACGCAGACCGCCGTCGAGAAAGCCCTGCGCAAAACCGACAAGGTGACGCGTCATGATCTCGGGCGTGAGGAGTTCGTCCGTCGGGTTTGGGAATGGCGGGAGAAACACGGCCGCATCATTTTCGAGCAGCTGAAGCGGCTAGGCTGTTCCTGTGATTGGGAGCGCGAGCGCTTCACGCTGGACGAGAGATATGCGCGCGCGGTGCAGGAGGTTTTCGTCGATCTGCACGAGAAAGGTCTGATCTATCGCGGCCGCCGCATGATCAACTGGGATCCCGCGGCCCTAACGGCGCTCTCGGATGAAGAGGTGCTTCCGACAAAGCAGAAGGGCAGCCTTTATTTTGTCCGCTACGCGATCGTCGATGAGCCGGGCCGTTTCCTCGAAGTCGCGACGACGCGGCCGGAGACGATCATGGCCGACACGGCGCTTGCGGTGCATCCGAGGGATGCGCGTTATCAAAGCCTGATCGGTCGCCGCGCCTGGCGCCCGCTGGCGCGCGAAGAGATCCCGATCGTGGCGGATGATATGATTGATTTGGAGTTTGGCACTGGCGTGCTGAAAGTAACGCCGGCGCACGACAAGGTGGATTTCGAGATCGGGCAACGCCACGGCCTCCCGGTGATCGATGTCCTGCACGCGAATGGCCGGATCAATTGCCCGGCGGTGCCAGAGCTCGATGGGCTGGATCGCTTCGAAGCGCGCAAAAAAGCCGCTGACCTGCTGGCTAAGCGCGGGCTCCTGGCGAAAGAGGAGCCTTACGAAAACAGTGTGGGCTTCAGCGAACGCGCCGGCGTTCCGATTGAGCCGCGCCTGAGCGAACAATGGTTTCTTCGTTATCCGAAGACCGAAGAGGCGCTGGGCGTGGTGCGCGATAACGGGATCAGATTTTTCCCCGCGCATTGGGAGAAAACCTATGCGCAGTGGCTATCAAATATTCAAGACTGGTGCATTAGCCGACAGGTCTGGTGGGGGCACCGGATTCCAGCGTGGTATCGGGATGTTGCAGATGAGGAGCAGCCGGAGATTCGTGTGCAATTAGATTCGCCGGGCGAAGGCTGGCGGCAGGATGAGGACACCCTCGATACCTGGTTCTCTTCCTGGCTCTGGGCATACGAAACGATGGATGCGGAGACGCGCGCGAAGTTTTATCCGACGTCGGTCCTGGTGACCGCGCCCGACATCATCTTCTTCTGGGTGGCGCGCATGATCATCGCCGGGCTGGAGTTCAAGCCAGGCCGCTCTGCTGCCATCGAAGACAATGTCCCATTTCGTGATGTCTATTTCACCGGCCTGATCCGCGATCGCGCAGGTCGGAAGATGAGCAAGTCATTAGGCAATTCGCCCGATCCGCTCGAGTTGATCGGGAAGTATGGAGCCGACGGTCTGCGCTTCGGTCTCATGCGTACCGCCCCGAGCGGGCAGGACATCCGCTTCGATGAAAAGCAGATCGAAGAGGGCCGGAACTTCGTCACCAAGCTCTGGAATGCCGCCCGTTTTCGCCAAATGCACGGACCGAGCGAAGCGACTCCGCGTTTGAAAGGGCAGACGCTTTCCATCTACTCGATCGAGGTCTTGGCGCGATTGGACGACGCAATCTATGCGATCGAACAAGCTTACCGCGAGCACCGTTTTAACGAGGTGGCGCAGCGCATTTACGACTTTTTCTGGAGCGATTATTGCGACTGGTTCCTGGAGGCGGCCAAGACAGAGATCTTTTGCGAGTCCGAGAAGAGGAAGCGCTCGGTCATGGCAGTGATGGACCACGTCCTTTCTGCAGTGCTGCGGTTGCTCCATCCTTTCATGCCGCACATCACGGAGGAGCTTTGGTCGTTGCTGGCGCTCGACCCCTCGGGTTCGGCGGACGGTACCATTCAGTTCGCGACGCCGCCGAAAGCCGGCGCCCTTGGCTTCGGCAACCCGCGACACCGGGAAGCTCGACAGCATGTGGCGGCAATCTACGAGATGGTCCAAGCCGGGCGGAATCTCCGCGCTGAATCGCGCGTGCAATCGAACAAGAAGGTTCAGTTCCTCCTGCGCACCCCGGCCGACTGGATCGAGCCGGAACTACCCACGATCACGCGTCTTCTTATCGCGGATGAGATCAGTCTGGTTGCTCCCGACTATCAGGCGGCGCCGGGTGCGCCGATCGCCGTGACGGCGCTGGGAGAGCTGCATCTGGTCATTGTGGGAGGCGACAGGGGGGCGGAGCGCGAGCGCCTGGAGAAGGAGATCGCGAAAGGTAAAGACGAGCTGCGCACAGTGAACGTAAAGCTGGCGAACTCTTCGTTTGTCGACAAAGCGCCGGCCGCGGTTGTCGAGGAGCATCGGCGGCGGAAAGCGGAGTTTACGGATCGGCTTGCGCAACTGACCAAGGCGCGCGACGCCCTGGAGTAATCAAGCCAGCGGTGTTGCTCTGCGGCGGCTGCTTCGGCTAATCTTTGCGGCATCATCTACGAATGAGCCTCTGGAAGAAACTGCTTTGGATCGCAGTCGCCGCACTGGGCTTGGGCGCGATTTATGTGCTGGCCGTGGCGCGTGGGGAACAAGTCAGCGCGCTGTGGATCATCGTTGCAGGCTTGTGTTGCCTCGCGATCAGCTACCGTTTCTACAGCCGATGGCTCGCGGTCCGTGTTCTCGAATTGAACGATGAACGCGCCACGCCGGCGATGGTACAGGAGGACGGGAAAGATTTCGTTCCCACAAATCGCTGGATGGTTTTCGGGCATCATTTTGCGGCGATTGCGGGGCCTGGGCCCCTCGTGGGTCCTGTGCTCGCGGCGCAGTTTGGGTTTCTGCCGGGGACGCTCTGGATTTTGATCGGGGCTACACTGGGTGGGGCGGTGCACGACATGATAGTCCTCTTCGCCTCCGTGCGCCGGCGCGGAAAGACGCTTGGTCAAATGGTGAAGGAGGAGATCGGCCCCGGCGTCGGTGCGCTCGCGCTAATCAGCGTGCTGGCGATCATGATCATCCTCATGGCTGTCCTTGCGCTGGTAGTAGTGCAGGCTTTGGCCAAGAGCCCGTGGGGCGTCTTCACGATTGCGACGACGATCCCGATCGCGCTCATCATGGGCCTTGGTTTGCGGAGCGGGCGCATCAATGTCGGCTGGATCACCGCGTTTGGTTTGGCAGGCCTCGCCTTTGGCGTGTGGGGTGGCCAGTTCCTTTCTCATTTCCCGATGCTGGAAAGCTGGTTCACGCGGGACGAAAAATGGCTCGCCTGGTCGCTCATGATTTATGCGTTCGCCGCCTCGACCCTGCCCGTCTGGCTCCTGCTCACACCGCGCGATTACCTGAGCACTTTCCTGAAACTCGGAACCGTGGCGGCGATGGCGGTTGCGGTGGTGTTGCTGCGGCCGACGCTCCTGATGCCTTCCATCTCGCGTTTCATCGATGGCACGGGGCCAGTCTTTGCGGGGCCAGTTTTCCCGTTTGTCTGCATCACCATCGCATGCGGCGCGGTCTCCGGGTTCCATGCTCTCATCGCGTCGGGGACAACGCCGAAGATGCTGGCGCGCGAATCGCGCATTCGCGATATCGGCTACGGCGCCATGGTGGTGGAGATGATGGTGGCGCTCATGGCGATGATCGCGGCCTGCGTGATCGAACCGGGCGAATACTTTGCGATCAACACCAAGGGCGAGCCCGCAGCCGTGGTGGCGCGAATCAGCGCCGCCGGCTTCCCGGTCACGGAGCAGGGGATGCAGACGCTGGCGACGAATCTAGGCGAGACAACCATGTTTGGCCGCGCGGGTGGAGCACCCACTTTCGCCGTGGGCATGGCTCACATGTTCGCGCGGATCTCCTCGAATCCGACGGCGCTGGCCCTCTGGTATCACTTCGCCATCATGTTCGAGGCGCTCTTTATTCTCACGACGCTGGACGCCGGGACACGGGTCGGCCGATTTTTACTCCAGGATCTTCTCGGAAATATCTGGCGACCTTTGGGCGATACGACATCTCTCTGGGCGAACATTCTCTCGAGCGTATTACTCGTGGCGGCCTGGGGCTGGTTCCTCTACCAGGGTGTGCTCGACCCGTTAGGCGGAATCAACAGTCTTTGGCCGCTCTTCGGCCTCGCCAATCAACTTCTCAGCGTGATCGCTCTCTGCCTGGGCACCACGCTGCTGATCAAGATGGGAAAGGTGCGTTATCTCTGGGTCACACTCGTGCCCCTGCTTTTCATGTGCGCGGTGACTTTCTCCGCCGGTTACCTGAAGATATTTTCTCCCGATCCGAAAATCGGATTTCTGAGTGGCGCCGAGAATCTTGCTCAAACCGCAGCAGCCGGCGCACCGGAAAAGGCGGCGGCGCTGCTCCGCCAGGCCGGGGTCTGGCGCTTCGATGCGCTGGTCGCGCTGGCTTTCCTGGCCCTCGTCCTCCTGATCGTGGCAGGCAGTGCGCTCGATTGGTGGCGTCTGCTGCGTCAGACCAAAAGAATAGTGCTGCACGAAAGCGAGTTCGTGCCGCTGACGCGCGCACAGTCCGCGGTGATCTAGGCCCCCGGGGCCTGCTAGCGGCGCCGCAAGGGAACGGGAATTTCTTGATCCTGCTGCGCGAGGATGACCTGTCCGTCGAGGATGGCTTTCACCGTGATCTCGTGAACTTGAGCCCCAGCCTGGAGGCCAAAGATCTGGCCTTCATTCATGACCTTCCCGTTGATAATCGCGTAGCGGCCGCCCGTCTCCACCGTAATGGAGGAAACGACGAACGAAGAAGGCGAGATTGTAGCGCTGACTCGTTGCACCGAGCTGCCTCCACTCGCTGGCGCGGGCTTCCAACCAATCGGCCAGAACGGGCTGCGCCCGCTCTCGTCGAGAACGAAGGATGACTTGTTCTTTAGGACGATGGCGCCCATCTCATCACCGCTCTTGGCCTCATCTGTCTTTGGCGGAAGGATGTCGGCTGCGCCTGATGTTTGCAACGCCAGCAGACCGGCGAAGAGAAGAGCGGAAGTTTTCATCGTTTCAAGATCGCGACGTTCGCAGTCAGGCTGACCTGTTGAAATTGAGGCGTCTGGGCGATCGAGCTGATGCTCAGACGCGAGATCGTAAGAAGAGGTTCGGTGTTTTCCAGGTCGGCCAGCGTCATCCCGAGCGTGACAAAGTCGGTCTGCGGTAGGTCGAAGAGCCAGTTGTAGCGCACCCATTCGGCCAGTTCTGGTTGCTTGAACGAGCCGTTGCTCTCAGGTCGTATGACTGGCTTCTCGATCTGGTGACCGGCGAAGAATGTCTTCATGCGCGGTGGGAACCAGGCGATGGGTGCTCCTTCCGAGCTGCGCGCCTTAAGCGCGGCGAAGCGAGCCGTCGCGGCGCTGGCTTGTTTTTCGAGATTTGCGCTTTTGCTGATTTCGTTCTTGGAGGTGGCCACTCTGCCTTGCAGGTCGTTGATCTGTTTTTCCATCGCCGCCCGGCTTCGAGTTAGTGGCCCGAGGAAGAAACTAAAATAAACGTAGAGCAACGCGACGAACCCGATCGAGCTCAGCGCGATTTTCTGAATCTGATCCTTCGTGAGCTTTTTCTGGTTCATTTCTTTGGCGTCCGGGGGACTGCAGCGAGGGATGCCTTCGCGGCCTCCGGACTGATCGGATTAAAGCTGATGCCGAGGACGAAATGCGCCAACTGCATGGTGCTGCCGGCGATGGTGACACTCGTATCGAGATCCTCGAGAGCCTTGAATTCGACTTTAACGTCGGTGTAACTTTGTTGGAGCTGTTCGAACAGCAATTGCCGAAGCTCCTCCGCCGCGGCACGGGGCTCACTGCCCGCGGCGCTCCCATCGAGGGTCATTGCGAGAAGCTTTCCATCCTCGCTCTGAGAGCCGTCCAGGCGGCTGATCTGCGCATTGGGCGCGACACAAGCGGAAAGGGTCTGGAGAAAGGGAGCCCAGTAGAAACGGCCCTCGATGAGCGTGTCCAGCACCTTGGTTGTGTTGATGGTCGCGGTGAGTTCCGCAGAGTGTTTTTGCGCCGCCGAGACTTTCGGTTCCACCTTTTCCCATTCGCGTTGCTCCGCAGTCAGGCGGTTTTTGATCTCGAGGGTCTGATAACCCTTCCACATGTAGAAGACGACCATGAGCACCCCGAGCCCACAGAGAAGCAAGACGCCGAGCTTGAGCGGATCGCGCTGGCGTTGCCGCTGCTCCGTGAATTGTTCGTGGAGAAGATTGAGTTGAAGAGCCATGGAGGGCTAATTGCGCAAGTACTCAAACGCCGCCCCGCAGGCGACGTTTAGTGAAACGAATTCATTAGGCAGATCCTGGCGCTTCGCCGCTGGGAGAGCGACTTCGCAGGTTTCGAGCGGGTCCCAAATCTCACAAGGGAGACCCAGCTCATCGCTCAGCGCTTGCAGCACCGTCTCAGTCCGGGCGAGACCGCCGGAGACGAAAATGCGTTGAATGCTTTCCTCGCGCTGGCCTTCGAAAAAGCCAATGGAGTTCCGGATTTCGACCGCGAGGCGAGTCAAAGAAAGCCGGCAGATTTCTGCCATGCCGGGATCACCCTCGTTCATCATCAAGCGAGCGGCGCTGGGGTCGAGCGCGCCATCCGCGGTGATCGCTTCAGTCAAAGATTTGCCGCCGTAGGCGATGCTGCGGATGAGAACGAGTTCCTTTTTGCTCCCGATCAGGACCGTGCTTTGCAGGTGCCCCATGTCGAGGAGCAGGAAAGTGTCGTTCGCAAAAATTTCCGGGTAGGCCAGCTCGAAAGCGTTGAAAGAGCAGATCGGCGCCAGCTGGAGGATATCCGCGGTGACGCGGGTTTTGCTCATGGCGTCGGATATTTGCTTAACCGTGGGCCGGAGCATTCCGCCGACGAGATACTTCTTTTGGGTCACGCCATTGGTGGCCGGCGAGCCGTTGCTCTCAGCGGTGTGGCCATTGACGCCATTAGAAGAAACCGGGGCGCAATCGAGCACGAAATCTTTGCATTCCTGATTTAGGACGGCGAGCCCGTTCAATCGAAGAGCATTGCGCAGGAGGTCGATCGGCGTGTCGGGCTGCTCAATGATTCGGAGCAAGGAACCCGGATCGGAGACCGCCACGGCATACCCTTTGGCGCTACCTAGCTCCTTCAGGAGTAGTTTCAGCTGCTGCGCCATGTCGTCAGCCGTGGCCATTTCCTCGGGAACTTCGCGCGAGGCGTAGCTCGTCAGGACATAGCGGGATTCGCCCTTGCGATGGAGCAAGACGCCTTTGAAGAATTGCTTCCCGAGATCCAGACCGATGACAGAGTTGCCGCGCTTTCCCATGGTGCAGACATTCCTGTAGCGGGAAGTGTGCCCGCACCCGGTGTTTTACCCGCTCTGCATCCTCGGCGATCCCGCTCCCGTGAACCCGCCCGCGAAGGCAAGGTTAGTGCAAAACGTTGCGCCGGTAACCGAAAAACTCTCGCTCCTTGATGATCTGCACCACTTCCGGTGGGACCATGTTTTCCCAGGCTGGATCGCCTGACTGGATTTTCTGGAGAGCATCCGGCGGGTAGATCCGGAGATAATCACGATTGTAGTTTGTGATTTCCTGAATGAACTCGTTATCGATCAGATATTGAAAGAGCGACTTCAGGTTGGGCGCGACATCGAGCTGCCGGGCGGTCATGAGTTTGCCGGTTTGCTCGTCGATCATCGGATAAACGTAGAGTTTCAGGCCCACTTTAAACATGCGGCCGAGCGCTTCGAGAATACCGCCTTCGAGGTTCAGATAATACTTCTCGTCGAAGATCTCCATTAAACTTGGGACGCCCATGACCAGCCCGATCATCTTGTTCGTGTAGCGCGCAACGTAGGCCGCCAGCCGGTAGTATTCGCCGAATTTAGAGATCAACACGGTGCGCCCGAGGGCTCCAAGGATGTCGACGCGCGCCAGAAAATCCACGTGGTTGAGCTGACCTTCCGCGAGTAAGTTTTCCAGCGTCATCTCCATCACGACGACCAGATCCTTCTCCGAATACTGGCATTGATCGAGGAAGACGCGGCGGGCGCCATTCAGCATGTCGTTGGTGGCGTAGGTGACGGGGCGAAAGCTGCCGCGTTCGACCAGGATGGCCTTTTTGTAGAAAACTTCGGCCGCCTGCACCGTCTCACCATCGGCGGTAAACATGACCGCATTCGTCAGCCCCTGGCTCACGAGCTGCAGACTCATGAGACGATTGTCGACCTTCTCGTAAGCCGGTCCGGAGAATTTGATCAGGTCCACCTGGATCCGGTCCCCGGCCAGGTTCTCCTGAAGCGAGGCGATCAACTTCTCCGGCTGGTGAAAGTAAAAAGCGGCATAAAGCAGGTTCACGCCCACGACGCCCAGCGCTTCCTGTTGATCGACATTGGATTCATCCAGCATGCGCACGTGGATGATGATCTGGCTGGGCTCGCCGCGTGTTTCGGCCTGAAAGCGCACGCCCAACCAGCCATGCGATTCGTTGTGCTGTTTGAAACTGCGCGCCGCGACAGTATCTGCAAAGACGAAGAAGGTGCGGTCGCCGCCAAGCTTGGCGTCGAGCCGCTCAACCAAAAGTTGGTACTCGTGGTCCAACATTGTCCCGAGACGATTGCGGCTCACGTAGCGATCCGCTGTGCCATAAATGGCGTCGCTGAAGGTCATGTCGTAGGCGGAAATCGTTTTCGCGACCGTGCCCGACGCCCCGCCAACATGGAAAAAACGGCGAGCCACCTCCTGCCCCGCGCCGATTTCCGCGAAGGTGCCGTACTTTTTCGCGTCCAGATTGATCTGGAACGCTTTCTTGTTCGTTCCGACATCCATCTCCGCGTTCATACCGGCTCAAGATGTGGACAAATGAGGCGTTCTCAAGACTTCAGCGAGGCAGCAGGATGACACAACGTTTGGACGCCGTCGTTTTGTCTCACGCAGGCCCGATCAATCTTCGATCAGTCGCCCCTCCGCCGGTTCCTCGATCTCGATCGTGGCGGGTTCCTCCGGGAGCTCCTCGGCGGCCTGCAAGCCAAATCGGCTGGCCACATCCGGGGCGTAACGCTGCAGATCCCGCTCCAATCGCAGGAGCGCGAGATCTTTTGACTTGGCCTCCAGCATCACATCGAATTGAAGCCCGTGGAGACTGCGCATCATTGAGATAAATTCGAAGGGCTGGCAGAAATCAGCGTGTCCCGTCCAGACTGGTGGTTGCAGGACGAGCGTGCGTTTCCCGGTCTTGCGATCCTTCCGTTCAACTGACGCAATTCAGTACGGGGCGAAGAGAAATGGAGCTTGGCCGCACTCCGCGCGGCCAGGTGGCAAGGAAACGCGCGACCGTTTCCCGCAGCTCCAGCCCTTCGAGATTGAAACACCAGAAGTGCTGATGGTCGAAGATCAGCGGCACGCCTGTCTCCGCGTGAATTTTCAATACGTCCGCGGCACTGTAGCGGCCATCGTCGTTCTCGAGAACCAGGCGACGGCGGATCGCAGGCGAGAGTGTCTGATATGTTTTGCTCCACGCTTCGCAGCCGGTTTTCCGATCGCCGTAGGAGCCGCCGGCATGGACAACGAGAACCGCTTCGCGCTCAAGCTCCATTCGGTCGAGCATCTCGGCCTGTGCTTCGAGGTCAGCGATGCTCTTCTGCACCAGGACCGGACTTGGGCTGTTTAAGACGATGAACTGCGAGGGGTGAAATGAGAGGCGGAGCTTGAGATCACGCGCTCGTTTTCCAAGAGCTTTCAGTTCGGCGGCGCACTCAGCGATCTGCCC
>JACCXA010000009.1 GCA_013697365.1 Chthoniobacterales bacterium | reverse complement strand
ACCGCAATATTATCGCGGCCAAGACCGGTGTTTCAAAAAATCTACCTGCCAACGGCGGGACCTGGTGGAGCACACCGGCGACTCCGCTCCGTGAAGCGAAGGAGCAACTCGCTTTCATTCATCGGCTGGGCAAGCTTTTTGCCCGAGTGAAGGAGATCGAAAAGAAGCTCGGAATGTGACGGGATCTTGCGTCTGCCAGGCCGCCCCGCCAGCCTAACGAAGGTTAATCATGCGGCTTAAGCGGCGCGCAGGGGTGGCAAGGATAGTGCTATAGTCGTTATGGCAAATATAAACCGAACATGAAAGTCCTTACGCGAGCCTCTTCCGAATTCCTCATCATCGACGATGACCCGGCAATTACCCGATTTCTCGTCACCTACCTGCGGCAGAAGGGGCACTCGTGCGAGTCACTTACCGAAGGTTTCCGCACAGCGCGATGGCTCGAGCACAATCAATGTGACGTCATCGTAGTGGATTTGAACATGCCCAAAGTCGATGGCATCTCGCTCATTAATTACATTCGCGAGCTCAGCCAGAAGTTGCCGATTATTGTCTTCACCGGCGTCGGTTACGATGAGGAC
Source organism: Chthoniobacterales bacterium (assembly GCA_013697365.1). Classification (GTDB taxonomy): domain Bacteria; phylum Verrucomicrobiota; class Verrucomicrobiia; order Chthoniobacterales; family UBA10450; genus JACCTI01. The sequence continues at coordinate 2,187 of JACCXA010000009.1, read as the reverse complement.
CGCATGCACGCGGCTTTGAGGGCCGGCGCCAATGGTTATGTCAGTAAGAACCTTCCGATCGAACAACTTTACTGCGTTCTCTCCCGCGTCCTGGCCACCTGCCAGCAACGGGCCCGCCGCGAAGCTTTGACAGCTCGCCCACACCGAATTCTCGCCGGCGCGGCGTAGTCGGGCGGTTTACCTGGACTGAGCCTCGTCCAAGAGGCCCCGAAGCCCTTCGGCGGAAATGCACTCCGCGCCGCAGGCCATGACCGTTTCCTGTTCCAGGTAATCGCTCGTCGCCACCAGCAGCCGCCATTGCGAGGCATACTTGCTGGCGAGTCGCTCCACGATCGAGTCCGCGGTCTGGCCCGCGCGCGAATAGAAAATCTGGATCTCGCCCGGCTCGGAGCTGGCGCCTATCGCCACACCCTTCCCGTCGAAGACCACGATTGTGTGCACGCCCGTCCAGTCTTGGAAATCACGGAGCTTCCGGACGAGGGCGTCCCGCGCCAGGGAGGTGCGACGCTGATGCAGATCTCGGAGCTCAGGCCAGGCGAAAATTACGCTGTGGCCGTCCACGATGAGGTAATGCGGACGCACCTTGCACCCTTAATGAACCGGTGCGGGACAGCAACCTCCTGCGCACCAGCGGTCGAAGGAGAAGGAACCGAACTACTTGGCGGCGGGTGCTGCGGCGGGCGTCTTCTTGGCTTTGGTCTTGGGTGCTTCTTTCCGGGCGGGGGTCGCCGCTTTCGCCTTCACTTTCTGGCGCTCGAGATACGAGGTGCGCCGTCGGCGTTTGACGATCTTACGGTGTTGCTGGCCCATGAACCGTCCCCTATAGGACGGAAGCTTCCGAGGCGCAACGTGAAAGACCGCAACAATTCCGAAGAAATCCGCCCGATCCAACGCAATCGTGATTGAAGCGCCCCTCCCATCCGGCTAAAAGGTCGTCGCGCACCAAGGCTTTTTTTCCATGGCGAAACTACTCATCATTCTCTCGATCCTGTTTCTCACGCTTTCCGCTGGGTTCGGTGTTCTGAACACGACCAACACGCGCTCCCTGCGGGAACTTACCGAAAAGACCGAGACCGCTCGAGCCCAGGCGGAACAGCGGCGTCTCGCGTCCGAAAAAGAGATCAAGACACGTGACGCCGCTGCCGCCGCCTCGGCGACTAAGGCGTCGAATACGGAATCGAAAGTGGCCAGTTCCGAAGCGGACTTAATTCGCTCACAAACGGAGAAATCCGAGCTCCAGGCCAAACTGCGGGAGAACCAGACCCAGATGACCGAGATGCAGGCGCGCCTGGAAGAGATGAGTGCGAAGGAACATATGCCCGACGCATTGCCGATGCCGGGAGCGGGTGATCTCCAGGCACAGCTGGAGGACACGAGGCGCCAATTGGACAGCGCCGAGCGCGAAAAGCAGCTGCTTTCAGATCGGATACAGAAAACAGAAAGTCGTGCGGCGCAGGGCCCGCAGCAAAGAGTGGCGCGCGCGCCCAAACCGGGAATTCGCGGCACCGTGCTGGCGGTGAATCAAGCCTATAACTTTGTCGTTTTGAATCTCGGTAACCGCCAGGGTGTGGAAGCAAACACCGAGATGCTTGTTCTCCGGGGCGGCACGCCTATCGGGAAAATTCGTGTCTCGTCAGTTGAACCGGCCACCGCCATCGGTGATATCGTCAGCAGCAGCCTGGCGCGCGGCGTCCAGGTTCAGCCCGGAGACATTGTTGTTTATGCTGGCTCAAGTTCGTAAACTATCCTGCCCACGGGCCTCCCGGCTCATCATCATGGCGTGCGGTGCCTTCGCTTTTGGCTCCTGCGCCACCAAGCAGGAGTCGCAGCTCATCTCCGATACCACGGGTCGCGAATCCACCATTCCGTGGAATCAGCAGGAGAAGTGGGAAAACCGCGGCCAGCTGGGCAGCATGGCAGAGCGGTTCGAGACCCGTTAGATCCAGAAGCCCGCGGGAATGACCGCGTTTTTCGGCACCACGACGATTCCATCCCGGATGAAGTAGTTGCCGCCATCGTAATGCGCCGGCTTGCCTTCCGGTGTAATGACAACGCCGTCCGCGATGCGCGCATTCTTGTCGATGATGGCGCGATCGATCACGCAATTGCGACCGACGCCGATCGGCGGCAAACCCGCCGGAACCGTCGTTGGGTCCGTCTCGTAGTAATCCGCGCCCATCACGATGC
>JACCXA010000003.1 GCA_013697365.1 Chthoniobacterales bacterium | reverse complement strand
GGGTAATCCAGCCCTGCTTCCGCCCAGTTTCCGCCATCGTCGGCGCTGACTTCGACCCGGGAAATGCCCTTATCGCCACCGAAGGCCACGCCCTTGATTTGAATCCCGTTCGCTGCCGTGGGCAGATCGAACCATTGCTCGTGAAATGGAAGATCGATCCGTGAACGCGTCGGAACGATGAAGTCCGGCCCCCAGCCTTGGGCTTCGTAAAAGCCTTTCGCGTCCGCTCCGGCCAGCTCGATGCGCGTGATCCATTTCACATGTTTCTCGCCGAAGTAGCCGGGCACAATCACGCGCGCCGGAAACCCATGGCGAGCGGGCAAACGCTCGCCGTTCATCTCGTAGACCACGAGCGTGGCGGGATCGAGCGCCTTCTCCAGCGGAATCGTGTCTGTATAATTATCGACCCCGTGCAGCCGCACCTTCACTGCCTCCGGCAGGGGCGCGGCCGCATTGAGAAGCGTTTTCAGCGGCACGCCTTTCCAGACCGCATTACTCATGAGCCCGGCATCGAGCCCATTACTGATGCACATGAGCGTGGTCTCCTGCGTGACCGCGGAGAGTCCTTTCAACCGATCAATCTTGTAGCGCTGCGGTGTCTGGACCATTCCATTCACTTCGAGCCGCCAGAAAGACTCTTTCACGATTGGATCGACGACGTTCTTTGTCACACAATAGAACTGCTCGTTAGGCGTGATCCCCTGCACGGTCTCGCCTTTATACTGCGTGCCGTCGTAGCTGAAGGTGGCCGCGTGATAGAGTTTTCGCAGCACCGCGGCGCCTCCGCCCGCCACGAGCAGCCCGAGTCCGCCCAGAATCAAAGCGCGCCGTCCGATCGGCGGCGTGAATTCCATCTCTTTGGGAACAGAACGAGACCGTCCAGTCAGCCCGGCGAAAGCCAGAACCAGGGTGCGCTCGAAGGCGAGGAAGGAAATGAAGAGCCCGAGGAGCGTGACGATGGTGGCGTTCCGAATCGGCAACCCGCCGTAATGCGTGCCCAGCACTGGCCAGAGCGCCGCGGTCACCGCGAGCAAGGGCAGGAGGATGAAAACGCCGAACCCAAAGAAGCGACGGACGTGACGATCGAGACGTGGTGCGACGAGTGCGTAGAAGATCCCGCCCAGCCCGCCGACGACGATTTGCCCGATGATGACCGAGCCGACGCCGAGCTGCTTCATCCGATTGTAGCCGCCGACCCGCCCCATGAGTGCCAGGAAATCATCTACCGGAATGAAAACGGAGAGCCTGTCGCCGATGATCGCGAGCGGTGTGGCAATCCCGAAGATGGACGCGAGCAGCAGCATCACGACGGTCATGACCAATCCCGCGAGCGCGCCGGCGAGGAGGCCAGCGCCTGCCAGTTTCCAACGCGGGATCGACCGGGGAACGGGCGACGGATCAGTGTTGCTCATGTGGAGTCGGAAGGCGCGCCTCGCATTTTATTCCGCTGCTGCGCGCACCGCACGCGTATCCTGTCTGGTGCAAATGGGAAAGTCTCTCCTCTTCTCTGTCATGGCCTGGCTGCTCGCCGTCGAGTTGCTCGCGGCGCAGCCCGGCGCAGTCGCGAAACGGGGGACGAGCGAACCGTATCAAGGCGACCTTTCCATCTTCGAAGATCCGAAACGCGCCGCGAATCTGCAGATCGATCGCGTCATGGATTTGCTTGGGATTAAACCGGGGGCGCGCGTGGCGGACATCGGGGCCGGTTCGGGTTGGTTCACGGTCCGGGCGGCTCGGCGCGTGGGGAAGGAAGGCGCGGTTTACGCGGTGGAGATTAATCCTAATTACATCCGTCACATCAGGAGACGGGCGAAGAAAGAGAAGCTGCCGAACGTGCGCACGGTCCTGGGTCAACCCGATGATCCGCGGCTCGAGGGTGCAAGTCTGGATGCTGTCTTGTTGCTCAAGACGTATCACGAAATCTCGGAGCCGGTCGCGTTGCTGCGCAAGGTGCGCCAAGCGCTGCGGGAAGGAGCTCGTCTGGGCATTATCGACAAGAATGGTATCGGCACTGACCACGGCCTGGACGCCGCGGTCGTAATCAAAGAAGCGAAAGAAGCGGGATTCGCGCTCGAGGAACAGGATGATTTCGTGAAGGCGGATGGGATGGACTACTTCCTCATCTTCCGCGCTTCGTCACTTTGACCGTGCACATTCACGTGCACCTGCACTCTCAGCTTGAATGCGAGCACGCTCCGGTTCGTTATCCCTAGCCGCGCAGACGGTTCGAGGGACCTCCCTGCCAACCAGAGTCTGCAAATGGAAAGCCCCCCCCCTTCATACGGCGCACACGCTCGCGCTCTGGCAAAGCGTGAGCGAGGGGCTGATCGCGAGGTCCCTCGGCCGTTCTGCGGCGGCTCGGGATGACACTCCTCCGGTCACCGGCCGGCTGCGACGCGGAAAAGCGTCGCCAGGATTCGCGTCCCGGCGACGAAGGTGCCCCGTAATGTCCCCGAAACCTTCGATTCCCCGCCGGTGCGACAGCGATGGTTGACCGGGACTTCGAGGATGCGCAGGCCGGCGCGCCCTGCGCGCATCTGCATCTCCAGATTCCATCCGTACGTCTGTTCCTTCATCCCGAGCTTCTCGAGCGCATCGCGCCGGATGGCCCGGAACGGACACATGTCGGTGTATTTCACGCCGTAGAGCGGCCGGATGAGCCAGCCAGCGAGATAACCGGCGAAGACTTGCTGCGCGTTCATGCTGCCGCGCTCCCGTTCACCGCGGGTGCGTGAGCCGATCACGAAATCATGCGTGCCGGCGATGATCGGCTCCACGAGGCGCTCCATCAGCTCCGGACAATCGCTGCCGTCGCCATCGAGAAACACCACAATCTCGCAATCGGCCGAAAGCGCGCGAACCCCCGCGGCGCAGGCGCGCCCGTAACCGCGGGGGGCATCGACCACGCGTGCTCCAGCATCCTGGGCACGCTCGGCCGTGCGATCGCTGCTGCCGTTATCGACCACGATGACTTCACTCGGCAGCCTGGTCGCGAGGCAGCCGCGGACAACATCTGCGATGGGTTCTTCCTCGTTCAGCGCCGGGATGATCACGGAAACTTGTGGCGGCACGCTTCCTCCAGCCAGGTCCCCTTCGGCAGCACGTTCGCTCAAGTAACGCGGTCCGCTCCGGAGACGGCGGCAATATGGAATGCACTCAACACATGCGCGCCCTTTCCGTCTTTATCCGCAACCACCGCTCTCCCACCGATCACCGCGGCGACTTCGGGAAGACCGACACGGCAGATTTCTCCGTTACTCAGATGAAGCTCGAAAGGCTCAAAGGGAACCGCCCTCAGATGCTGCTGAACTTCCTCGATCATCGCAGCAGCTTACACCGATCGACTATCACCCAGCAACCATCGCGAAGCGCGAGCAATGCGCTGGCGCAGCCGTTGGATTGGGCAAATCAGGCGACAATCGTAGCGGCGACGAGGCGTCACCGCTACGGCCGAGGCAAAAAACAAAACGGCGCCGGTTTTCACCGGCGGCCGCTGTAACTTTGCTGATTTTTGTTCTAGCCGATCGAGCCGTTAGGGCCGCGCCAGGGTGATGACCGGTGAAGTCCAGGTCTCGACGTCCGCGGGATTGGCGGCGTCGCCCAGCTCCTTCGCGACCGATACTTTGATCACGTATTGGCCGTTCGGTACGGTAGAGGTCTTTCCACTGCCATTCGTCGTGACACCATCCCAGACAAAGGAGAAGAAGCCCGTGCTGTTTCTTCCTAGATACGGGAGGTCCACCACGCGGCCCCAGTTCTTCCCAGTGGTTACGTTGATCGCTTCCATCCGCAGCAGCCGCGACTGATGATCGAAGTGCGCGAGGATGTAAGGAAGATCACCGCCGGCGAGGGTATAGGTCGCTCCGCTCGGCTGGTTGGAGAAGCTCGTCCCGACCAACCTGGCCAGCCACGGGAATCCGTTCGCCGTGGGAGTGAGCAACTGGATCGCCTGGTAGTCGCCTTTGAGCCCGTTGTACGGAACGCGTAGCGGCTGAACGTCAGCAAGCGCAGCCTGCGGGGTGAGCACGATGTACCCGCCGTAGAGGCTTTGTCGGCCAGTAGGGAGTTTGCCGTAATGGTCGCATCAATCGCCGCGGTTCCACCGGCCGGCACCGGGAGCGGGATAATTATAGGAAATTTATCGGCGTCAATACTTTTCTTTATAAATACGAAAGAAAGGCGACTCCTTTCCCAGAGCGTGCCATTGCACTTCGCGATCAGTCCCGAGCAGGGCGAATCACGGTAAAGC
>JACCXA010000117.1 GCA_013697365.1 Chthoniobacterales bacterium | reverse complement strand
CGTTGCTGCGGGCGCGGTGAAATCGTCCGGCCGAACGAATTGCCGGGCGCTCTTTCTTTGCTCCTCGTGAAACCATCATTCGGAGTCCCGACGCCGTGGGCTTACGGGAGATGGAAGGAATCCAAAGCACTGCCCGGCATCCGGTATGAGGAACAGGAGTTCGCCGGACTGCGTTTCGTGAACGACCTGGAGCGGCCTGTCTTCGAGAAGTTCATCTTCCTGGCGCACGCAAAGATGTGGTTGCTTGCACAGACGGAAGTCGGGGCGGCCATGATGTCGGGATCGGGATCAACCTTGTTCGCGGTGCTGCGCGATGGAGCGGATGGCGAGGAGCTGGCTTTGCGCGCCAAAGCCGAGCTTGATCCACAGCTCTGGACCTGCCTCTGCGAGACATTGTAGGCGACGTCGCCTACTCGCCGGCTCGTTTCCGCAGCGTGGCCATGGCGTATTCGCGATTGAGTTTCGCGATGAAACTCGCGCTTATCTCCGCCGGGCAGACGGCTTCGCACTCGTAGGTGTTGGTGCAATTCCCGAAGCCTTCCGCATCCATCTGGGCCACCATCCGTAAGACGCGCTCCGTGCGTTCTGGACGACCCTGCGGCAGGAGCGCCAGGTGCGAAACTTTCGCCGAGGTGAACAGCATGGCGGAGGCATTCGGACAGGCGGCGGCGCACGCGCCACAACCAATGCAGGCCGCGGCCTCCATCGCCAGATCCGCGTCATGCTTGGGCACGAGGATCGAATTTGCTTCCGGCGCCGAGCCCGACCGCGCCGAGACGAACCCACCCGCCTGCACGATTCGGTCGAGCGCCCCGCGATCAACGACAAGATCTTTGACCACACCGAAGGCACGTGCGCGGAACGGCTCGACTGTGATGGTCGCGCCATCCTTGAATCGCCGCATATAAAGCTGGCAAGCCGCTCCCGGATGATCGGGGCCGTGCGCTTCACCGTCGATCGTCAGCGAGCAAGTACCGCAAATTCCTTCGCGACAATCCGATTCAAATGCGATTGGCTCTTCCCCTTTTTCCGCGAGGCGTTCGTTCACCACGTCGAGCATCTCCAGAAATGAAGTGTGCGGCGAAACATCGGTCGCCTTATAATCAACCAGACCCCCTTTCCCTTCGCCCGTTTTTTGCCGCCAGACTCGGAGATTGAAGTTCATGCGTTGGAGGGAGGACGCCAGCAAGCGTCGTCATCCCGAGCGCAGCGAAGCGAAGTCGAGGGATCTTGCGGGTCAGAATGGATGCCGCGGCGGTGTAACGCGCGAGAGCCCTCGACCGCGTTTCGCTGCGCTTCACTCGGCTCGGGATGACAAGCTGCGAACGTTGCGCGTGGCTGGGAAGCCCTCATTTATAGCTCCTTTGCGCTAGCTCCACGCTTTCGAAGCTGAGCGCTTCGCGGTGCAATCTCGGCGTCTCAATCGCGCCGTTGCCTTGAAATTCCCAGGCGAATACCGCGGCGAATTTTTCGTCGTTTCGGAGCGCTTCCCCCTCCGGCGTCTGATGCTCTTCGCGGAAGTGCCCGCCACACGATTCGTCGCGTTCGAGCGCATCGATGCACATCAGCTCGGCGAATTCCAGGTAGTCAGCCACGCGTCCCGCACGCTCGAGCGACTGGTTGTATTCCTCGCCGGTCCCAGGGATGCGGACATTTCCCCAGAATTCCTCGCGCAAGGCCGGGATGCGCCCGAGTGCCTCGCGCAAGCCCGACGCGTTGCGCGCCATCCCGCACTTGTCCCACATCAGCAGGCCGAGCTCGCGATGAAAGGAGTCGACCGTGCGCGTGCCATACACGTTGACCATCTTCTGGATGCGCGCACGCACCTCCGTCTCGGCCTGGCGGAACGCGGGGTGATCGACAGCCGGACGCTTGCCAATCTGACCGGCCAGATACGTGGGCAGCGTGTACGGCAAAACAAAGTAGCCGTCCGCCAGGCCCTGCATGAGCGCGCTCGCGCCAAGGCGATTGGCTCCATGATCCGAGAAATTGGCTTCACCGATGACGTGCAGGCCGGGCACGTTGCTCATCAGATTGTAATCAACCCAGAGGCCGCCCATCGTGTAATGCACGGCGGGATAGATCCGCATCGGCTGCTTATAGGCATCTTCGCCGGTGATCTTTTCGTAGATGTCGAACAGGTTCCCGTAGCGCTCACGAATGGTCTTCTCGCCCAGCCGTCCGATGGCATCGGCAAAATCCAGGAAAACCCCGCGACCATCCGGCCCAACTCCACGGCCGTCGTCGCATGCTTCCTTCGCGCTTCGTGATGAAATGTCGCGTGGAGCCAGATTTCCGTAGCTGGGGTATTTCCGTTCGAGATAGTAGTCGCGTTCCGTGTCCGGAATCTCAGAAGGGGCGCGCTGATCGCCCTTTTTTGCAGGAACCCAGACGCGCCCGTCATTGCGCAGCGATTCGGACATCAGCGTCAGCTTTGATTGGAACTGCCCGCTCACCGGGATGCAGGTGGGATGGATTTGCGTGTAGCAAGGATTCCCAAAAAGAGCGCCCTTCTTGTAGGCGCGATAGGTCGCCGTCACGTTCGAGCCGCGCGCGTTGGTCGAGAGATAGAAGACGTTGCCGTATCCGCCCGTGGCGAGCACGACCGCGTCCGCGGCATGCACCTCGATCTTACCGGAGACCAGGTTGCGCGTGATGATGCCTTTGGCGTGGCCCTCCACCAACACCAGATCGAGCATTTCCGTATGCGGAAACATCGAGACAGTCTTCGCGTCGATCTGCCGGCAGAGCGATTGATATGCGCCTAACAACAACTGCTGCCCGGTCTGTCCCCGCGCATAGAACGTGCGCGAGACTTGCGCGCCGCCAAACGAGCGATTCGCCAGCAGCCCGCCATATTCCCGCGCGAAGGGCACGCCCTGCTCGACACATTGGTCGATGATCAGATTACTAACCTCCGCGAGCCGGTAAACGTTTGCTTCACGGGACCGGAAGTCGCCGCCCTTGATCGTGTCGTAAAAGAGACGGAAGACGCTGTCGCCGTCGTTCTGGTAATTTTTCGCGGCGTTGATCCCGCCCTGCGCTGCGATGCTGTGGGCGCGGCGCGGGCTATCCTGAAAGCAAAAGCACTTTACGTGGTAGCCTTGCTCACCCAGCGTGGCCGCCGCAGCGCCGCCGGCCAGTCCGCTGCCCACGACGATCACTTCCAGTTTGCGACGATTCGCCGGACTAACGAGACGGGCATGGTCCTTGTAGCCGGACCACTTGGACGCGAGCGGTCCAGAAGGAACCTTCGACTCCAGCGTGCCGATCATAGTTCCTGAGCCGGCTTAATTAGGCCGATCAAAACAGCCACCGGTATCGAGGTGTAGCCCACAAAAATCAGCCAGGCCAGGATGCGTCCGCCCAACGCCAGACGCGGTGTCATCTTCTTGTCGTTTAGCCCGAGCGATTGAAAGAAGCTCGAAGTGCCATGGCTGAGATGCAGGGTGAGGAGGAGAATCGCGATGACGTAGAACGCCGAGACAACGAGGTTTTGGAATCCATAGACCATCATGGAGTACACGTCGTGCCGGTTGAGCGGATCGGCTTTGAGCAGAGCAAAGCGCGGGTCTGCCACCTGCACGGTAAAATGCGCGATGTGGTAGATGATGAAAGCGAGCACAACGAGGCCGCTCCACGTCATGGTGCGGGAAGCAAGACTCGCTTTTACATGCTCTTTTTTTGCGTAGGCGTCTGGACGCGCTCGGCGGTTGTCGAGCGCGAGTCGGATCGTGAAGAGAATGTGCAGGACGACGCTGACCAGAAGAAAGATGCGGATAACCCAAAGGAGCACCCCCAGCGCACGCAGCTTTTCGGCATAACTGTTGATGTATTCCGGTCCGAGGAAAATCTGCAGATTCCCGATCAGGTGGCCAACGACGAAGCCGAGAAGGATAACGCCAGTGACCGCGACGATGAATTTCTTGCCGATCGACGAGCGGTAGAAGGCGGAGAACTGAGCCACAATAAGGTAACGACCGCCGGACTGCGGCGGATGGCCGAAACTAGAAGCCGTGTCTGGAGTGTCAAGCCATCGCCAGGTGAGGCGCTCCAGCCGCGGGAGATGGCCTACGTCGACGTAGTTTCAGATGGTACGCGGGACGAGCTGGCGAGGCCAGGGCCGGTCTTTTCCCGCACCTGGGTGACCGCGGGTCCGGCAGGGCGCATCCCGTCGCGCGTCCCTGTTTGCACTCGGTGGCGGACCACGCTTTGCGGCTTTTCCGAAACGCGCAGGTAGATTCTTCCGATGTATTCGCCCACGATCCCGAGAAGCAGCAACTGCGCGCCTGAGAAAAGAAGCAACGCTGCCA
>JACCXA010000289.1 GCA_013697365.1 Chthoniobacterales bacterium | reverse complement strand
CAGTCGTATTGGTCATCTGGCCGGATCCCGCTCTCCAGCGCGGCGATGCCGACCGCGACCTTAAAGACGGAACCGGGGGGATACGATGAACGGAAAGCCCGCGGCAGAAGTGGAATATTCGGATCGTCCTGAAGTTCTTTAAACTTCTCCGCCGAGATCGCGGGAACAAAGGCGTTCGGATTGTATGTTGGCCAGGAAGCCATCGCCAGGATGTCGCCGCTGTTGGGCTCAATGATGACAATCGCCCCACGCTTGGCCTTCGCTTCGAGCGCCTTTTCCGCCAGCTCCTGCAGCCGGATATCGAGAGTCGTGACTACGGTGTAGCCCGGCACTGGCGGCGTGACAATTTTCTCGGAAGTCTTCCGGCCGTCCTGATCGAACGTAATTTTGTATTCACCATGCTGACCGGAGAGCATGGTATTGAAGGTCTGCTCGAGCCCATCACGACCCTCAGTATCCGGCCAGAGCACCTCGTGATTGTCGATGATCCCGTCCGGATTGCGTCCCGTCTTGCCGCTGTAGCCGATGATGTGACCAGCCGTTCTCCCATTAGGATAGACACGCACGTAGATCGGTCGGAGCAGCATCCCGGCCGGCAGCTTCCCCTTCAGCTGATCGTGTTGCGCATCCGTAAGGTTTTGCGCGATCTCGAAGGGCAGGATTCCGCGGTTCCGATAATGCCGCAGAATCAGGTCGTCCGAAATCTTGATCGACCGGGCCAGCAGCTTTTCGGCGGCCTGGATCTTTTCGCGTGTGAACTTCAGCGCCTCTGGATCGCCAAATTCAAGCGGGGTTGGGAAATTGAAGGCGAGATTGTAGCTAAGCCGGTTCTGCGCGAGTGGCGCTCCATTGCGATCCACGATCTGCCCGCGCGGCGCCGGAATATTCAGCACGTAGGCGCGCGCCAGCTTCTGCGTTTCGTAGGTCGGCACGATGGTCTCCTCGGGCGTGGTCGAAGCAGGAGTCGCCGGTTCCTGCGCCAGAGCATTCATGCCGACAACGAACGCAAAAGAGGAGATCGCAAATCGCTTCAAGGGCCTAATAGATAGCAGCGCGTCTCAGTCTGTCATCCAGCGGCGTCTGTTATCCCGAGCGGTCTCGTCCCCGGTAATCAGTGTTGTCACACCGGGCCGTCGTTCTGAGACAGCGCGGGAGCGTCAACCAGTCGCTGACTCAGTGCCGTTGCAGAAATCGATGCACGTCTTCCGCCAGCTTCGACCCGATCCCCTCCGTCGCCGCGATCTCCTCGATCGTGGCTTTCCGGAGTCGGCTCACGGAACCAAAACTCCGCAGCAGCAAATTCTTCCGGTTCTGGCTCACGCCCGGGCAATCATCGAGGATGCTTTCCCCAATCCGCTTCTTCATCAGGAGCTGGTGGTAGGTGTTGGCAAAGCGATGCGCTTCATCGCGGATCCTCTGCAGCAAACGCAGCGCGCCCGATTCAATCGGAAGCTGCAACGGCAGCGTGCGGCCCGGCCGGTAGATCTCCTCGTACTCTTTCGCCAGGCCGATGATCGGCAATTCGTGCAATCCGAGACGCTGCAATTCCTTGCAGGCCGAAGAGAGTTGCCCTTTTCCACCGTCCACGATGATCAAGTCGGGCAGACGGATGAAGATGGTTGCAAGCGGCGACGCATTCCCCGGTTCGATGTTCGCTCTTCGATGCTCGCTGTTCGATGTTGCCCCTTCCAACCGTCGCAGTCCTTCAACCGTCTCTTCCTGCGAGAATTCTGCCGCCTCAGGGCTCGCCTCGCGCGCTTCCAGCAGCACCCGGGCATACCTCCGCCGCACGACTTCCGCCATGCTCGCAAAATCGTCCTGCCCCGCGACCGTGCGGATGCGATAACGCCGGTAGTTATCCTTGTCCGGCACGCCGTTACGGAAACAAACCATCGAAGCCACCACATGCGTGGTCGAGATGTTCGAGATGTCGAAGCACTCCATCACCACCGGTAGCTTTTCCAACTGCAAGGCATCAGCGAGCGACTGCACATCGCTCACCGGATCGATCGCGCTCGGCAGACTGTGGCGCGTGAAGCGGCGCATGGGCTTCGTCGTCCGCCGCAAATCTTCCAGCATGTTGCGCAACTCCGCGGCCTTTTCGAAATCCAGTTTTTCGGCCGCCTTCCTCATCTCCTCTTCCAGCAGACCGATCAGCTCGCGGGAATGACCTTCCAGAAAATCACACGCCTGCGCGACTCGCTCGCGGTATTGCTCGGCTGTCGTGTCGCTCAGGCGCACCGGAACCTGATAGGTCGACGACTTCAATTCGCGCACCGTCGGTGACCCGCGCCCGAAGGTCAGGACGCCAAATTTCTTGCGCATAAAATTCAGCGTCTGCCGCAACGCACCCGCATGTGCATAAGGTCCGAAGTAACGCGCGCCGTCGTCTTTCTTGAAGCGCGCCAGGCGGAAGCGCGGCCACTCCTCCGTCGGGTCCACCTTGACGAGGAGGAAGCGTTTGTCGTCGCGAAATGAGATGTTGTAACGCGGGCGGAATTCCTTGATCAGCTTCCCTTCCAGGAGCACCGACTCCGCTTCGCTCTGCACCGTGTGCGTCTCGAAATCCCAGACCGCCGCCAGCATGGCGCGCGTCTTGAGATCAGCCTGCGCCAGCTTCGATGGGAGGAAATACGAGCCAACCCGTTTGCGCAGGTCGCGCGCTTTTCCGACATAGATGACGCGATTGAAACGGTCGCGCATCAGGTAGACGCCGGGCTTGTGCGGGACTTCGTGCACGAGTTTGGCGAAGTCGGGCTTTTCTCTCGTTATCGTGGACGACATCGGGCAGTCGGAGCGTCCCGCCACGCGCTGGAGTTTGCAAGCCGAGCACGGGCGGCGATCGACTATAGTGTAAGCAGCTAGTTTCCGGTTTTTCTCAATGAGAGAATGGGGAAGCTAACAGCTTTCCCTATCTTGCCGTGATGCAGGTATTCGACGTCGCGATTGTTGGAGCCGGCCCAGCCGGCGCATCATGCGCCACGTTTTGTGCACGAGCTGGATTGCGCACGCT
>JACCXA010000267.1 GCA_013697365.1 Chthoniobacterales bacterium | reverse complement strand
GCCGCCGATATTTTGCTCGGCCGGGATTGCCGTCAGGGACGCGCGCGCTGCGGCGAGCGCGAGGGACAGATCATCTTCGTTGCCTGATTCCCGCACGCGCTGGAGATAATGTTCCGCGAGCGCATTCTGGGAGCGGGTATCTTCCGGGTCGCGCTTTACCCGCCCGGTGTAAAAGCGAATGGCGGTAGCCGTGGCTGCTTCATTCGAAGGAAGGGCCACGGCGGGCGGCAGCGAGCTGTCGCGGGTTTTTGCTTTCGCCGCAGGCGCGACTGCTCGCGGCCAATGCTCGACCGCGAAAAAAGTCCCTGCACCGAGCACAAACGCCGCCATCACTGAGGCCCATGGCTTCCCCCGCTCTTTCGCGGACGACGCGACGCTTGCGGTTGTAGCCAGGGGCGATGACCCCGGCGGAGGAAGGCTATCCATCATTTACACACGCTCGCTCAGAGCCGACGGCTCGCCCGCCGGGGTTAGCGCCCCCGGCTACAAGCGATTCACCCGGACTATTGCCGCGTGCGATCTTCGGCTCCCGCCGCGGCACGAAAGGGCTGTGTGGGATTGGCCACAAATGGGAACTTGCTCCGAAACGGCACGTCATTCTCGTCCACCTTGTCGCCTAACGGATCGCCGTTGTTGATCATGGTGAAAACCATGTCGACCACGTCGTCCTGCAGCCGGCGTCCGCCCATTTTTCCAAAGCCGCCGTCCTTATTGTTCCCGCCTTGCGGTCCTTTGTTCGGCACCGTGAGATCGAGGCGCAGGATGTCGCCTTTCTGCACCGCCACCTTCGCCAGTTTCGCCCGGTAAGTTTCGTTCGTGTTCATCGCCTTGAGCGATTTGACGATGTCGTCTTCGAATTTTCCATTCGCGTCATCGGCAGTGGCGGCGGCGTTGTATTCGTCTTTCCGCGCGGGAGGAATCAAGCCGTTGTTCACCAGAGGCGTGCCGTCGCGGTCGATCGTGACCCATTCGCCGCTCCCGGTCACGACGCCGTCTTCGCCGATCGTTTGCGTCGTGCGCCGTTGCGTGACCGCATTGACACCGATGATGTCCGAGTCGCCGCGCAGCATCTTCGCGGGAACACTGATCGCGGTGATCAACGTATTAAAACCCGCGTAGGTATCGCGCCCACCACGCTCTCCGAGCAGCGAAATCTTCGGGTTGCCGGGATTTTTGAGCGCTGAGCCGACGAGACGATTGGCGCCTGTATCGTCGAGGAAGAAAGGATCGTCCGCCGGTCCGGCAAAAAACCTGGCACCCGATTCCTTGTCAACCGTGAGATCAATCTCGGGCGCTTCGTACTCTTGCGTTCCCTTGGTCGTTTCCGCGGTGAATCTCGCGTCCCCGGGCAGCTCGATCGTGGCGGTCTGTGTTTTCTCGCGGCCTAGTCCTTTGGAGTAGCTCACGTCAAGAAAGAGGTCCGGTTTGGCGTCGCCGGTGTTCTCGATTTCAAAGCGATAGCGGATGTTGTGATCGAAGATGCACATCCCGAAATGCTCGCCGGAGACGACGAAACCTTGCGTGCTCATGATGAGGACGACTTGCGTGTTGTCGTTCGGATCGAGAAACGCATACGTGTCCGTGAGATCGGAGCCGCGATCCTGCGTGATGGAAGGCGAATCGATGTGATCGGACGCAATGACACGCGGCGCGCAGACCAGCGCGAGAGCAGCGCATCCGCAGGCCGCAAGCAAAGCGTTTCGCCGCCTCGAGCGGATCATCGAATTGGAGTTGTTCATATTTCTATCTTTCTGTTCCAGGGATTGACTTTCATGAAATCAGAGCACGCGTCGTCCGCGTTATTCCCGAAAAGTCCTCTCACTTTCCAAGCCGTAGAGAGTCCGACGCGGCGCGCCTCATGGGCGCGAATGCCGGGATCGGCTCGCGGGATCGTTCGGATTCGGTCCTGGAGAATGGAAAGACTCGGGGTTCTACCCGCAGAAGTCAGCGGCGCTCCGGCCCGTCCGCTCCGTCCGCGGGAGGACCAGCGGGGA
Source organism: Chthoniobacterales bacterium (assembly GCA_013697365.1). GTDB lineage: Bacteria > Verrucomicrobiota > Verrucomicrobiia > Chthoniobacterales > UBA10450 > JACCTI01. The sequence continues at coordinate 2,322 of JACCXA010000267.1, read as the reverse complement.
CATTGCGAAACGTGGCCACCATCACCGCGTCAAATTCCTGTTCCGCACGGAACCAGGCCGCCAGCGCCGGGTCGCTCCCCAATCGCTCCAAGGGCTCTCGAAAAATCGGATCGTCGCTGTCTGTGGTGCCTTTACGAAACGACTGCAGCAGTTTTTTGATCTCGACGTTATCCACTTCAATCGGCGCTGGGTTCGCAACCCTGCCGCTCCGCTGCGTAGGCGCGGCGGCTTCGCTCCAGCAGCTGCCGCAACAAGACCTTGGATTGAGCGAGACGGGAAAGCGCGGTCTCGGGAGCTAACTCCAGAATGCGGGCGATCTCGCCATGGCCGAGCTGCTCAAAATAAAACAGACTGAGCACAAGGCGATGGTCAGGACTCATGCTGTGCAGAATCTTCAGGACCACGTCACAATCGAGGTCCCCTGCGTGCTCGAAACTAATCGACGCCTCCGCGGTCGCGGCAATGTCTTCCTCTCGGTCTGCTCCAGATCGCACCGGATGACAGGCTCGCCATTTCCGATGCAAAGTCTCCAGCACCCACGTCTTGTCTACCTTGGCGCGTGGCTCCTTCTTTCGTAAATCCTCTGCGTCATGGAAGGTCGTTTCGACGAGGCGCCTCGCTCTGTCGTGCGCCAGGCTCAAGCAGAAAGCGAAGCGGTAGGCCGTGGCGAAGTTCTCTTCGACGAAATCCTCGAACTTACCAGTCGCGCGCTCGTGGCCGCCGTCTTGATCTGATCTCGGCATCAAATCCCTCATAACTAATATAATCGCCCCAGCGAGGGGAGTTGGCCCTTTTGTTGATCAGAATTACCAAGCCACCCCGGAATAGATCTGCGAGGCTCGCCGGTCACTGCCTCCAGATTAGAGCATCTGCCAGAAACAGTCCGGCTACGGCGGCGCGGGCGCTTTGGAACGGCGGTATAATACCGCCGCTCCGGCGGAACCTGCCGAGAGTTGAAATAGCCCTGCCGCAGCCAGGGATGAAGAGCCGGAAACTTCTTGTGGCAATTGGTCCGACAGCATCTGCGGAACCAAGTTACCGGCTTTGGGCGGCGGCATGTGCCACGGCCGTGGCCGATCCCACCACGCCGCCATCGGAGCGGCGGTATTATGCCGCCGTTCCAAGATCGCGCGCGCGCCAGTAGCCGGAAACAATTTTTCGCCAGACGCTATAGCTCGAATAACGGATGAAGATCCGGCCCGTCGCGCATGTCGCTTCGCGCCGCTCTTGTTTGCGAAGACCAATCCGGTGCTCACGCGTGCTCCTCGGGAAATCCGCGCCGGCCGCACAAGCCCGGCCGACGCGAATCCACCATCCAAACTTATTGCCGCGTGTGATCGTCCGGATTCTGGCCCGGAGGAAATGGCTGCGTCGGATCGGCCACGAAGGGGAATTCGCTCCGGAACGGCACTTCGTTCCCGTTCACGAGATCCCTCAGGGGGACGCCGTTGTTGATCATCGTAAACACCGCATCCACGACATCGTCGACCAGGCGGCGGCCGCCCATGTTCCCGAAGCCGCCTCCGGGATTGTTACCGCCTTGCGGACCGAAATTCGGCACGCGCAGGTCGAGCCGCAGGATGTCGCCGTTGCGTTGGTGGACGTTGAGGATCGCGTCGATGTGGGCGTCGTCCGTGGCGAGGTTGCGCAGTGACTGCGTGATGCTCTGGTCGAATCTTCCGCGGGCGTCGTCCTGCGTGGAAGCGCCGTTGTACTCGTTCTTCCGCGGCGGCGGAATGAGGCCGTTGTTGACCAGCGGAGTGCCCTGGCGATCGACGGTGACATACGGGCCTTCGCCCACCACCGCGCCTCCCCTGTTCAACTGAACGAAGCGGCGCTGGCAAACGAAGTTCACGCCGATAACTTGCGAATCGCCGCGCAACAAACTCGCCGGCACCCTCACCGCGGTGATCATTGTGTTGAAACCGGCGTAGGTGTCGCGACCCTGGCGAAAGCCGAGGAGCGATTTGTTGGGATTGCCCGGATTGGCGATGGAAGAGGCCACCAGGCGATTTGCGCCCGTGTCATCGAGAAAAAACGGATCGTCCGCGTTACCGCCGAAGAAGAGCGCACCGTCTGGACCGGACGTCACGACCGCGGCGGGAGCAGGGTCGGGCCGCGGTTCCTGATCCGAGACCGTCGTCTGCGCGCTGAAACTCAAGAGAGTCCGCGGCCGTCTGCCTCTGTCTCTCCTGTTTCTGCTCGAACTCCGGGCGTCCGTATTTTCCTGGTCACCGAGAGTAATCGTGGCGGTCTGGTCGGTGACACGACCCAGGCCGGGCGAGTAATTGACGTCGAGAAAGAGATCCGGTCTCGCGTCGC
>JACCXA010000112.1 GCA_013697365.1 Chthoniobacterales bacterium | reverse complement strand
AGAGTTCATTCGGCTTGTGATGCATGCGGTCGCCCAGCCCAACGTCTCGCAAAGCTTGCGCGGCCCGTTCTTCCCGGGTGTCCGGATCGATCCCGGCATAGATGAGCGGGAGTTCCACGTTCCGCAGACTGGTGGAGCGGGGGAGGAGATTGAAGGTTTGAAAGACGAACCCGATCTCCTTGTTTCGGATCTCCGCCAGTTCATCGCCATCCATCGAGGAGACATCCTTCCCGTTGAATTCGTATCGTCCCGAGCTGGGGGTATCCAGGCAGCCAAGCATGTTCATGAGGGTCGACTTGCCACTGCCGCTAGGCCCCATGATGGCGAGATACTCGTTCCGGTGAATCTGGAGCGTCACCCCACGGAGGGCGTGCACCGTTTCTTCACCCATCACGTAGTGCTTCGTGATGTTTTCGATGTCGATCACGATGGGGCCAAAGGGGCGCATGTTGGCTGATTGCATCGCTGTATGTGGCCGGTCGTTTAAATCAGTGAATGGCGTTTGGAGCAGACGCTCCGGCCATCACTTCTTTTCGGCTTTCTCGATCTCGACCAAGGCGCCGTCTTTTAACTTGCGACTAATTGCGCTGTAGCTTCCAGAGATCACCTCGTCGCCCGGCTGGATTCCGCTTTTGACCTCCATATAGGTGTCGTCCGCGATTCCCGTCGTCACCTTCACCATTTCCGCCTTGTTGCCCTTCTTCAGGAAGACCACTTTCGCGAGCTTCTCCCGTTCTTCTTTGGCGGTTTTTTTCTCCAGGAGCTGGTTTGTGAATTCCGCTTCATTGTCGCCTTTGCTGTCGGCTGTTATCTTTTGCTTCCGTTTCTCGATTTCTTCCGGGCTCAAGTTGCTGTCGCCGGTGCGAATCGTGACGCTCTGCATCGGGACGGCGACAGCATTTTCGACCATATCAGTCTCAATGTCCGCCGTGCAGCTCAAGCCCGGCCGCAGCTGCACGTCGTTGTCATCGATATGTATCTTGACCTCGAAATTTGTGACTTCCTCCTGGGTCGCGGCACCGGTTGTCTTACCGGTGTTAGCTATCTGCGCCACAGTGCCGCGGAACTTCCGCTCGCCATAAGCATCGATCACGACGGAAGCCACGTCGCCGATCTTGACCGTGACGACGTCGTTCTCGTTCACGTCGACACGCGCTTCCATCTTGCTCAGATCCGCCACGCGCATCACCTCCGTTCCGGCGAACTGGTTGGTCGCGACCACGCGCTCGCCGAGCTTGCTGTTCAGGACCGTAATCGTTCCGTCCATCGGCGCATTTATGATCGTTTTGGAAAGCGCATCACGAGCCTGGCTGGAACCTGCCTGGGCGCGTTCGATTTCGTGCAAGGAGCTGTCGTACGTCGATTTCGCGACATCATGCGCAGTCTGCGCGGTCGTGAATTCCGATTCTGAGATCATCTGTTTGGAAAAAAGGTCCTGGCTCCGCCGTAAATCCGCCTCCGTTTTCGCGGCCGCTGCCTTTAACTGAATGCTCGTGGACTGCGCCGCGCTGATGGCCGCCATCTGGGCCTCGAGCAACGCCTTATAAGAGTCTGGTTTGATCTTCATCAAAAGATCTCCCTTTTTCACCTGAATCCCATCAACGACTGGCAATTCGGTGATCTCTCCGGCGACCTCGGGCGAGATTTTGACTTCCACTTCAGGCTGAATTTTACCTGTCGCGGAAACTGTCTGCAGAATGGTCTTCCGCAGCGCTTTCTCAGTGACCACCGGGATCGGCTTCTCGCGCTTCCCGAGGATGTGTAAGGTCACGCCCCAGCCGATGAGCAGGAGCAGAACTCCAATTATGATATATCGCTTCTTGCGCGAGCGCCGTTTCTTCGGAGGAGCCGAAACGCCTGGCGTGGCGATAGTCTGATGCATGATTGGGGCGGTCGGATTCGTGGGACAGAGACCAATAGGGAGTAGCTTGGACCATTGCAAAGCAAAAGCCGTTCACTTCGGTGTGCGTGCGCAGTTCATCCCTGAGCCGGTGTGGACAGTCTCGCATGTAGACGTCCGATGGCCCACTCAGCGTGCTCTCCGATCAGGGGCTCAGGGTCTGCGGCTGCCCGCTGGAGGGCAGGCAAGTCTTCGACGGTGCCGACGTTTCCTAGTGCAACGCAGACATTTCGCAGAAGCCCGCGGCGCTTGATGCGTTTGATGGGTGAGCCGCGGAAGAGAGTGCGGAATTGCGCATCGTTCAGCGCCAGATAATCGCGCAGCCTCATCGTAGCTGTTGCGGGACGCATGGCGAAAGCGGTTTCGCGCGACACGGCTGCGAATCGGTTCCAAGGGCACACCTCCAGGCAAGTGTCGCAACCGTAGATTCGGTCGCCGATGAGCGGCCGAAATTCCATTGGGATGGAACCCTTGAGCTCGATCGTCAGATAGGAAATGCAGCGCCGTGCGTCGAGGCGGTGCGCGTCCGTGATTGCGCCAGTGGGGCAGGCCGTCATGCAGCGCGTGCAACTCCCGCAGCGCGGTCGCTGCGGCAAATCTGGCGCGAGCTCCAGTGTGGTAAGAATTTCGCCGAGAAAGAACCAGGTGCCCAGTCTTTGGTCGAGCAGCATCGTGCTCTTGCCGTGCCAGCCAACCCCGGCTTCCGCGGCGTGATCGCGTTCCAGGACTGGTCCGGTATCGACGTAAACTTTCTGCGTTCCTCCCTGTGCGATGAGGTCAGCATCAAGCTCGCGGAGCTTTGCCAGAACCAAGTCGTGATAGTCATCACCCCACGCGTAGCGAGCGATGCGGCCAGCCCCTGCGGAACCCCGATCTCCGGGCGAGCCCTGCCAGTAACTCATCGCCAAAACCACGATTGAGCGCGCTCCGGGAAGAACGAGCTGCGGATCGGAGCGTTTCCCGGCACCGCGTTCGATCCAATTCATTTCGCCCGCGGCCCCATCCTTCAGCCATCGCTCGAACTCGGCGTGATGACGCGGCTGCGCAGCCTGCGCAACGCGACAAGAGGCAAAGCCAAGTTCTTTCGAACGCGCGACAAGCTTCGCCTTGAGTCCGTCAGACGTCGCCATCCCGACAGTGGCGGATGCTGGGATCTGATCGGAGATCTCAACCATCACTCAAAATGAAGACGCAAAGGCTGGAGCTGCCTCAGAATAATATCAGCGACTTCGTCGTGCCGGAGGACTGAAGTATCGATAGTAAAATCCGCTGCCGCCCGATAGAGCGGCTCCCGTTGCTTAAGCATTGCGGACAAAGTTTCGCGCGGATTTGCGGTCTGCAAGAGCGGCCTTGCCGCGCGCCGGGATACTCGCGCGAAAAGGGTCTCTTCGTCCGCCGCGAGATTCACAATTCTGCCCAGCCGATGGAGGATTGCCACGTTCTCAGACCGCAGCACAATCCCTCCGCCTGTGACCACAATGACCGGCTGTTCGGGGATTTGGCTGAGCGCATCGGTTTCAGCCCCGCGAAAATCGGATTCGCCGAACTGCACGAAAATCTCCGCAATTCGCAATCCGTATCGCGCCGACACCATCTCGTCCGTGTCGTAACGCGGCAGACTTGTTCTCCGGGCCAGATGCCGGCCGATGGAAGATTTTCCCGTTCCCATAAAACCGATGAGCACGATCGCCTCGCCACGCTCCATAAGACCAAAGTAGCGTATCGCCCGGTACGGCGACACTCTTGTCAAACCGGCGACCCGAGTGTCGCCCCTCCCGTGCAGAAACACCTTTACAAGCAAAGCCTCCGCAGGAAGTCATGGAAGCCATGACATCGACCAACTCGCCCGCCCCGCTTGTCGCGGTCGTCATGGGCAGCGCCTCGGATTGGGGAACGATGCGCCACGCGGTCGACTTTCTCAACGACCTCGGCGTCTCAAACGAACACCGCATTGTTTCCGCACATCGGACTCCGGAGTTGATGGCAGATTTTGCCCGGGCGGCGGCGGGACGCGGGTTGCGAGTGATCATCGCCGGGGCAGGGGGAGCGGCGCATTTGCCGGGAATGATCGCTGCACACACCTGGCTGCCGGTCTTGGGAGTGCCGGTCGAATCCCAAGCTCTTAAAGGCATCGATTCTTTCTTCTCCATTGCGCAGATGCCAGCGGGCGTTGCCGTCGGCACACTCGCTATCGGCGTTGCCGGCGCCAAAAATTCCGGCTTACTCGCCGCCAGCATCATCGGCCTGACGGATGAAAAGGTGCGCGCAAAGATCGAAGCTTTTCGCCAAAAGCAGACTGAGGCGGTCCTCGCTCAGCATCTGGCATGAGCGAAGCATATCTGCCCGGTGCCCGCATTGGGGTCATGGGCGGCGGTCAACTGGGGCGCATGTTTGCCATGGCCGCGCGTCGGATGGGCTACCGCGTAGAAGTTTTCACTCCTGAAGAGAACAGCCCGGCGGGCCAGTTCGCCGATCTGACCCGGATCGCGGAATACACCAACGAGGCCGCGGTTCGGCGATTCGCTCAGGACGTGGATGTCATCACTTTCGAATTCGAGAATGTCCCGGCGGAGACAGTCGGCTGGTGCGCGAAATCGCGAGACGTTCGGCCTGCGGGAGCGATCCTGCATATCGCGCAAAATCGGCTGCGCGAAAAAGATTTCCTAGCTGGTGCGGGCCTTCCTATCGCTCCCTATCGCGCGGTGCGGAACGCGTATGAACTCGCGGATGCGATCGAGCAAATTGGCCGTCCAGCCATTCTGAAAACGGCGGCATTCGGTTATGATGGCAAAGGGCAACAGACGATCAACACGCGCGACGATTTCGACGAGATCTGGAATGCCAGCTCCGCCGATGAATTGGTGTTGGAAGCTTCGGTCGACTTCGTCGCCGAGCTATCCGTCATCGTCGCTCGCGGGGCTGACGGTGCGACGAAGACCTTCCCGGTTTGCGAGAATATTCACCGCAATCACATCCTCGATCTCACGGTCGTGCCCGCGCGCATCGATGCAGAGGTCGAGCATGCCGCCGCGGCCTTGGCCTGTGCGATTGCCGAACGGCTGGAGCTGGTGGGCCTCCTTGCGGTGGAGTTATTCCTGAAACCAGATGGCGAGTTGCTGGTGAATGAGCTCGCGCCGCGCACGCACAACTCGGGGCATTGGACAATCGAAGGCTGTGCGACCAGCCAGTTCGAGCAGCACGTGCGCGCCGTTTGCGGATTGCCTCTCGGCTCCACCGAAATTCTGCGGCCATCCGCGATGGCCAATATTTTGGGAGACGCCTGGCAAAATGGAGAACCTGATTGGAGCAAGGCGTTGCACACTGAAGGTGTGCACCTTCACCTTTACGGAAAACAGGAGCCGCGGCCGCGCCGCAAGATGGGTCACCTGACCGCGGTCGGCGCAACTGCCGAGGAAGTAATCGCGCGAGTGACGAAAGCGCGCGCAGATCTTTACCCGGAAGCGAAGTGAAGACGCAGACCCTGCCTGCGCGGACACCGGAGGAGCTGGTGGTGGCGACCCAAGCGGCGGTCGCTCATCTTCGGCGTGGTGAACCGGTGGCTCTGCCGACCGAGACCGTTTATGGGCTGGCGGCGGATGCGCTCGATGTGAACGCGGCGGTAAAGATTTTTGAAGCGAAAGAACGGCCGCGTTTCGACCCGCTCATTGTTCATCTGCCTGATCGCGGGTGGCTCGCTCGAATCGTCGCGATGCCTTCGGACGACGAGCGCCTGATCGGAGACCTTCTGGATCGATTCTGGCCGGGCCCCCTTTCGCTGATATTGCCGCGGCAGGACATTGTTCCCGACATCGTTACGGCCGGATTGCAGACGGTGGCGGTTCGCATTAGCGCCCATCCGATTTTTAAAGAAATCATCGAAGCCTTCGACAAGCCACTCGCGGCTCCGAGCGCAAACCGGTTTGGCCGAATTAGTCCCACGGCTGCGACGCACGTCGCAGATGAGCTCCAAGGCCGAATCCCAGTGATCGTTGATGGCGGCGCGACAAAGTACGGATTGGAATCGACCATCGTCGCCGTGCGAAACGAACGAATTGAGATCCTGCGACACGGCCCGATCACAGCCGAGCAGCTCGGTGAGCTAGGAAGCGTACGTGAGGTCACGTCCCCCAGGCGGCCCGAAGCTCCGGGCCAGCTTCGCTCGCACTACGCGCCGCGAACGCGGCTGCAACTCACCACCTCACTCATGTCGTTTCAGCCACCTCCGGGTCGCATCGGGGCTCTGAGCTTCGAGCCGATGGAGAAAGCAGGATACGCTGAAACGCGCGCCTTGAGCGCAGCTGGAAATTTGCGCGAAGCGGCGGCAAATTTGTTCCGCCACCTACGCGCACTCGACGACGCGCGACTGGATTTAATCGTGGCGGAAGAAATTCCGGAAGAGGGGCTCGGCCGCGCAATCATGGATCGTCTTCGGCGCGCTGCCGCGCGCCAGGGTTTGCGTCCCGCAGCGAAAGAATTCGAATGCTGTTAGCTCTGATGCGCCAGACAAGCCTGAATGAACCCCTTGAAGAGAGGGTGCGGCTTGTTCGGTTTGCTCTGGAATTCCGGGTGATACTGACAGGCCAGGAAGTAAGGGTGATCGCGCAGCTCGATTAGTTCCGCCAGCGCCCCATCAGGGGATGTGCCCGAAACAAGAAAGCCTTTTTCGCCCATCCGTTCGCGATACTTCATGTTAAATTCGTAGCGGTGCCGATGACGCTCGAGGACCTCTGAGCTGCCGTAGATCTTTTCCGCCAGCGTCCCTTGGGAAATCTTCGTCGGCCAGGTGCCGAGCCGCATGCTCGCTCCTTTGTTCCGGATTTCGCGCTGCTCGTTTAACAGACAGATTACAGGGTCCTCTGCATTCTGATCGAACTCAGTGCTATTTGCTCTCTCCAGGCCGCAAACATTCCGCGCGAACTCTATCGTTGCGACTTGCATGCCAAGGCAAAGCCCGAGAAAGGGCAGCTTCTGCTCGCGCGCAAATCGTGCCGCCTTGATTTTGCCTTCCACGCCGCGCTCACCGAAACCACCCGGGATTAGAACTCCCGCAACGTCTTTCAACTGACCATCCACGCCATCCTGTAATCTTTCCGCGTCGATCAGCTTTAAGTCGATCCCGCAATCCTGGCTCGCGGCCGCATGAGTAAGCGATTCGTAGATGCTCTTGTAAGCGTCCTGCAGGTCGATGTACTTGCCGACCACAGCGATCTTGACCTGCTTCTTCGGGCTAATGATGCGATCAACAAACTTTCGCCAATTCGTCAAATCGGGCGCGGGCGTTTGCAGGTTCAGCAACTCGCACACGAGCTCGTCCACGCCCTCCGCCTGCAACATCAGGGGCACTTCGTAGATCGTATTCTGCACGTCGCGCGCTTCGATCACTGCGCGTGGCGAGACATTACAAAACATCGAAAGCTTTTGTCGCGTCTCCAGGTCGAGCGGGAATTCAGTGCGGCACATCAAGACCTGCGGCTGAAGACCAATCTCCCGTAGCTTTGCCACGCTTTGCTGCGTCGGCTTTGTCTTCAATTCGCCGGCTGCCCTGATGTAAGGCACGAGCGTGACGTGCATGTTAACGACGTTCTGCGGACCCGCTTCGAGAATAAACTGCCGGATCGCTTCCAGGAACGGCAGGCCTTCGATATCACCCGTCGTCCCACCAATCTCAGTGATGATGACATCCGCTTTCCCTTCATCGCTGACCTCGCGAATGCGCCGTTTGATCTCATCGGTGACATGAGGAATCACCTGGACGGTTTTGCCGAGGTAATCGCCGCGACGCTCCTTGAGAATAACACTTTCGTAGACTTTGCCGCTGGTCATGTTGTGGTGCCGCGAGAGAATGCAATTCGTAAAACGTTCGTAGTGTCCCAGGTCGAGATCGGTCTCAGCTCCATCGTTCAAAACGTAAACCTCCCCGTGCTCAAATGGGTTCATCGTTCCGGGATCGACGTTCAGATACGGATCAAATTTTTGAAATACTATGCGCAGCCCGCGGAGCTCCAGCAGCGTCCCGAGGGCAGCCGCCGCCAGCCCCTTGCCTAGCGAGCTCACCACTCCACCAGTTACGAAAATGTATTTCATCGCGTCAGCCGTCGTTTTTTCGCAGCGGCACTTCGCTGTCGCGAAAGGAGTTCTCGCTCCACCGTTTCCACATCGGCCCGAGTGTCCACTCCCGGCGAGCCGCTGCCAGTCACGACTACTCGGATTCTTACTCCATTCTCCAAGGCGCGCAATTGCTCGAGTGCTTCCACGCGCTCGAGCGGGGACGGCTTCCATCGCACAAACCGCAGGAGCAATTTTCGAGTGTAACCGTAAATCCCCTGGTGCCGCAGGCATGGAACTGCCGCGTCGGAATCGCGGACAAAGGGGATAACGCCGCGCGAAAAGTAGAGTGCGTCACCGTTTGCGCCCACTACCACTTTGACTTGATGCGGGGAGCTCACGTCCTCGGCGTTTTCAAAGAGATGTGCTGCCGTGATCATCTCCAGGGCGGGATCCTTTTCGAATTCTCGCACCAGCCGATCGATCAACTTCGGCTCCGTCAGCGGCTCATCGCCCTGGATGTTAATTACGTGCGTAAATTCATGGGTCGTCGCCACGATTTCCGCCGCGCGATCTGTTCCGCTTCGATGTTTAGCCGAGGTTAACGCCACCTCCGCGCCCCAGGCGAAGGCAGCCTCGGCAATCCGCATGTCATCAGTTGCGACGATGACCGCATCCAATTTCGTGGCGCAGAGACATCGTTCCCAGACGTGCTGAAGCAAAGGCTTGCCCGCGATCTGGTGCAAAGGCTTGCCGGGGAAGCGCGTCGACCCCCAGCGAGCGGGAATGACTCCGACACATTTAAAGGCCATGACGCAGAATAATTCCGGATGCCTCCAGCAGATTGCTCACTTTCCAATCTGCAGCCTCCGAGGCTGGTGGCTTCTCGATTCCGGTCTGCACCAGAATGGTGCGGGTTCCTGCCCGTCGCCCGCATTCAGCGTCAATTGCCTTATCTCCTACGAAAAACGAGCGCGCCAGATCGATCCGATGATCGACCTGCGCTTCGCGGACCATGCCCGCTTCGGGTTTGCGACGCATCGAACCGTTATCCGGCAGATCTGCACAGAAGTAGGTCCCATCGATAAGGCCCGGTCCTACCTGCCGTTCCACTTCCCGTTCGACCGCGCGGTAATCCGCCGCGCTGAAGTATCCGCGCCCAATTCCGCTCTGATTCGTGATGATGATGATTTTGAATCCCGCGCCCTTCAAGCGTCGCAAGGCTTCCGGTGCATCGGCGAACACCTCTACCTTCTTCGGATCTCCACAGTATTCCACATCACGCATGATGGTTCCGTCGCGATCCAGAAAGACAGCGGGTGTCAGTAGCGATGGCTGCGGCGAACTACGCACGGTGGAGGGCGTTCTCACTCACCAACAGATTCTGCTCCGCAAGCATGGCGGGATCCTTCTCGATTTTGGACTGCGGCACCGTGAGCGATTCCGGCCGCTTCATGATCCTTCCGCGAGCATTTTCTCAATCAGATACTGCCGAAGGATCGCCGCAATTCTTCCCGGGTGACTGTCGCGGTTCCGAGTTTCCCGACGACAACTGCGCTGGCGTGATTGGAAATGTCTGCCGCTTCGCGGGCGGTTGCCCCGCTACAAAGCGCGAGCGTGAAGAGAGCGATGGCCGTGTCGCCGGCGCCCGAAACATCAAAAACCTGCCGGGCTTTGGTCGGGATATGCCAGGCTTCGCCTGCTTCGAAAAGCATCATGCCCTGCTCGCCGAGCGTGATGAGCAATAGTTTCGTGTCCCACTTCTCCAGCAGAATGCTCCCGGCCCGGAGCAGCGGTCGATCGGCACTGGCGGGCTCGATCGGGTCGCTCCACGGGATTCCGGCGGCAACGAACGCTTCGCTGCGGTTCGGCTTGACCGCGGTCACGTTCGCCCAGGCGAGGCGATGCCGCGGATTCGGATCTACCGTGACAATCTTTCCGGCCGCGCATGATATTTCGGAGACCTGCTGCACCAGAGAGGCCGAAAGAAAGCCTTTCCCATAGTCTTCAAAAATCACGGCATCGAAGTCATTCAGTTGTCGCTTGATGCTCCCTGTCACCAGCGCGACCTGCTGCGCGCTCGGCGGGCGAATTTCCTCTCGATCGACCCGTACGACCTGCTGCTGGCGAGCAATGATCCGCGTTTTCACGATGGTCGAAAAAGCCTCGTCCTCGACGACGTCCGAAGTCTCGATCTTGCACTCCTCGAGGAGTTCGCGCAGCTGCCGACCACCCCGATCGCGACCGACCATTCCGATGACGGACGTGCGGTCGATAAATTCGCGCAGATTCCGGGCGACGTTCGCCGCGCCGCCGGGATAGGAGGTTTCGCGCGTCACCTCCACCACCGGCACCGGAGCCTCGGGTGAGATTCGGCCGACTTTACCCCAGACAAATTCGTCCAGCATCAGATCGCCGAGCACGACCACGCGTGTCGAGCGCGCGCGGTCGAGAATTTCGTCGAGCCGCGCTGGCGTCATGGCGTCGCGCACGCGGTTTGCGAAAGAAATCCCGCCGCATGCCGCCAGCCGCGAGAGATTATGCGAATCAGCAGTATCAAAATGCGAAGGATGAGATAATGGTGCGCCGTGTCGATTCGCCTGGAGTTAAGCACTAATCCTGAATAGAAGCCGAAATCAACAGTCGAAGCCCCGGATGATCCCTTTCGCCCAAATTCCCCAGCTCGCCGCCGCCGCCATGCTTGGCCTTACCCTGACCACCGGCGCGGCTGAAGCGCCTCAGCGCATCGACGTCACGAAACTCTCGAAGCGGGTCGACGACGTCGTCGTTCCGCTGCCTAACGAGGTGTTCGGCGCGCTGAACAAACTCGGGCCCGTAAACTGGAAAGAGCACGTGCGGAGCGGGAAGGGGAGTAACTTCACGGAACGTCCTCGGATCGCGTTGTTGCTTGGGACCGTGATCGCGGATGGGTTTATCGCCGTGCAGGCGGAAGACGCCCCTGCGGTGAAGGACATTGGCCAACGCGTGCTCGGACTGGCCAAGGGAATCGGCGTTGGGAATTCCATCACGCCACATGCCAAGGCGATCACCGAAGCTGCTGACAGACGGAACTGGAATAATGTGCGCCAGGAACTGGACCGGACGCAAAACAGCGTCCAACAGGCGATGAACGACGTCCAGGACCAGAAACTTTCACATCTTGTAAGTCTGGGCGGCTGGCTGCGCGGCACCGAGGTGCTAACGGCGGTGGTGAACAAACGCTATTCGGAGGACGGCGCCGAGCTGCTGCATCAACCGGATTTGCTGGGCTACTTTGAGGACCGGCTCCGCGCGATGCCGGAATTTAATTCAAAGCTCTTGCAGGACATCCAGGCGGGTCTCGGACAGGTTCGGCCGCTCGTCGATATCGGCAACAAACGGATTTCCGCGGACTCAGTGAAACGGATCAACGAAATCACCGCTCGCATCGACGAGGCGATCATCACGAAGAGCCCATAAGGGTTATATGCTTTCTCCTTTGAAACAAACCGCAAGTCTCGCGGCCCTTCTATCCATCCTGCTCGCGGGCATTCCCGCTTCCCGCGCTTCTGTGGATGACGCGCAGTCGTTCGCCTTGCAAGCCGCAGAGCCGTATGTAAAAGAGGGCTTTCAGGTGCGCGAAGACTTCTGGGGCGGCGACCTGGGAACCGGCGAGAAAAAGGCTGTGCGGCAGCAGCTCTTCAAGGGCAACGAGTACTGGTTTTGGATGGGCACCGAAGTCGAGAAGGCCACCATCTCTGTTCATATTTACGATGCCGAAGGCAAGCTCGTGGAGCAGCCGGATAGCTGGCAGAAAAGTCACTTCGCGGCGGCGCACGTGATCCCTCCCACCACCGGAAGCTACTTTATCATTGTCAGTATCGAGTCTTCCCCGGAAGACCGAACCCATTGGGCGCTCGTCTACGGCTTCCGCTGAGATGTTCCGGGGCGCTCCGCTGCACGCTGTGTTCGTTTTCCTGCAGTGATCTTCGTTTCGAGCCTCTCGTGGGCTGCCGATGATTGAATCACGCACGTTACAGTTTGAAAGTGCCCGCTCCCTCCAGGCGCTTTACGCGAACGACCTGAAGTTACTTAAGACGCTCGAGGACGCGCTCGGCGTGCGCGTCACGACGCGGGAAGGCTGGGTGAAACTGGAAGGCGAAACGGCGCAGATCGACCGCGCGCAGAGCGTGTTTCAGCAATTGGAACAGGTGCGCCAGAAAGGTGTCGATATCCGCAAACATGAATTCAGCTATGCGCTTGATTCGGTGATGGAATCTCGCTCGGAGAATCTAAACGACGCGGTCGACATCAGGATTGCAACGTCGAGCCGCAAGCCACCTATCGTGACGCGGACGCTCGGCCAGCGCCACTACGTGGAAGCAATCAGCAAGCACGATATCGTTTTCGGAATTGGTCCTGCCGGGACGGGGAAAACCTATCTGGCTGTTGCGATGGCGGTGGCCGCTCTTAAAAAGGAACAGGTGAGTCGAATCGTGCTGACGCGGCCCGCGGTGGAAGCAGGGGAGGCGCTCGGATTTCTCCCCGGCGATTTGCAGGAGAAAATCACGCCCTATTTGCGCCCGCTCTACGATGCTTTGCGCGACATGCTGGAGCCGGAAGAGATCGAGCGCTGCATGGCGAAGCAGACGATCGAGGTCGCGCCGCTGGCCTACATGCGCGGGCGCACGTTGGGCAATGCGTTCGTCATCCTCGATGAAGCGCAGAACACCACGACCGAGCAAATGTTCATGTTGCTCACGCGCATTGGCGAGAACTCGAAGCTCGTGGTGACGGGAGACGTCACGCAAATCGACTTGCCCTCGAACAAGCGTTCGGGCCTGGTGGAGGCCCTGCAGGCTTTGAAAGCCGTGCCCGGGATCGCCATGAACTACTTTAATGAACGGGACGTTGTCCGGCACGCACTGGTCCGCGCGATCATCAATGCCTATCAGCAGCATCGCTCCCCGGCGATCGCCGGGCTCGCACCGCCGAGAAAGTAGCTGCTCATGTTCGAGTTCCTGAAACGAAACGAGCTGGTCAAGCGCGGCCTCGCTTCCGGCAAAACGCGCCGGCGCCGGACTCCTAATGATCTCCTCGAATCGCTCGAATACGCGCCTTTTGCGAAGTGGGTGATTTTCTCTCTTTTCGTGGCCGGCCTGGCGCTCCTGATCTTCAACGGCAAACAGCCGGAGCCGACGAAAAATTTCGTTGTGGCTCTGCTTTTTTTCGCGGCCGCCGCTGCACAACTCTGGATCAATCAACCGAAGACGTTCGCGCGGAGCTCACGTCTGCTCCTCGTCTTCAGCGTGATTTTTGTGCAACTGGCGGTGACGAAGATTGTTCTCATTCTTTGCCAGAGCGGGACCTTCGATCTTTTCAAGCCAGCCACGGCGGCTTTGATCGCGCCATATGCTTTTGCGCCGCTCGTTCTCAGCGTGTTGCTCGGCCGTAATCATGGGTTGTACGCGGCGGTTTTCGTTAGCCTCTGGACGCGGGTGCTGTTTGGCGACTTGGACGTGCCGCTCCTCGCCTGCGCGATCGTGAGCGGATTCACGGCGGTCTATTTGACCCTGCAAGTTCGGCGGCGGAGCCGGCTCATCCGGGCGGGATTGGGAGTCGGCATTGCGCTCTGGTTGCTCTCACTCGCCTTTGGCCTGATCGGGCCGATCGATCCATTGAGCCCGAGTGCGATCGATTGGCAGACTCTTTCACTCCAAAGCGCTCTCGCGATCGGTAACGGAATCCTCACCGCCACGCTGGTCGGTGGCCTCTTGCCTGTCCTCGAACATCTTTTCAAGATCACCACCGATATTTCGTGGCTCGAGGCGTCCGACTTGAATCATCCGCTGCTGCGCCGCATGACGATCGAAGCACCGGGCACCTATCATCACAGCCTCGTTGTTGCGAACCTGGCGGAGTCCGCCGCCGAAGCCATCGGGTCCAACGGCACTCTCTGCCGCGTTTGCTCCTACTTCCACGATGTCGGCAAACTCGTGAAGCCGGATTACTTCACCGAGAACATGAACTTCGAGCGGAATCCGCATGATGATCTTCAGCCCACGATGAGCGCGCTAATCATCATTGCGCATGTGAAAGAAGGCGTCGACCTCGCGATGAAGCATGGCCTTAACCACCGCATCATCGATATCATCCAGGAGCATCACGGGACCTCGCTGGTTTACTACTTCTACAAGCGCGCGCTGCAGCAACAGGATGACGCGCGCGCGGGTGGGAAAATTATGAACCTTCGCGAGGGCGATGTGCCGGAGGTGAGCCAGGAAAGCTTTCGTTATCCCGGCCCAAGACCGCAATCGAAGGAGAGCGCCATCATTAGCCTGGCGGACATGGTGGAAAGCGCTTCTCGGAGTCTTGAAAAACCGACACCGCAGAAGATCGAGCAGCTTGTGAATGATCTGATTGCGCAACGGATCGCGGACCAGCAATTGGTTGAGTGCGATCTGACTCTCGCGGAATTGAAAATGATCGCGGACCGCTTTCGATTCACGCTCATGACGATGCTGCACACCCGGATCGCGTACCCGAAGCAGGACACCAAGACGACGACGCTGCGTCCGCCTGAGGTCCTGCGCCCCGACGTAATGGCGACGACCAAGAGGCCGGCTTCAGCGCCGCCTGTTTCCGCCGCGTGACGTCCGCGGC
>JACCXA010000239.1 GCA_013697365.1 Chthoniobacterales bacterium | reverse complement strand
GCGTTTAAAGCCCCTGCCTCGCGCTTTTGCCTGGCGTTACTGCCGCGCAATTTCGAGAGCAACGAAGCGTGCGGAGCCGGGACAAACTCGCTCGGCAGGGATCGTTGACAGTCACATCCTTCCTTTTATAATCCTGTCCCCGCGCCGCTCCGGCTCCTATTCTGCGCGGAACAACTCGAACGATTCGCATGCCTTCCACTCAAATCATTCTCACAGAAAACATTCCCGGACTCGGCGCGGAAGCCGATGTCGTAAAGGTGCGCCGCGGTTTTGCGCGCAACTTCCTTCTCCCGCAGGGCAAGGCGTTTGAGGTCACGAAGGCGAGCATGCGCAAGCTCGATATGTTGAAAGGAAAGCGGGCCGAGCGGGAAGCGAAAGAGCTGAATGAGGCGGAGGAGATCGCCCGCCGCATCGGCAAATCGAAGATGATCTTCACGCTGGAGACCGGCGAGACCGGCAAGGCTTTCGGCTCCGTGACCGCGAACGACATTGCCACCCGGATCAAGAACGAACTCGGCGCTGAGATCGAGCGGCATCGCATAGTCCTTGAGCACCCGATCAAGTCGACCGGCGAACACGAGATTTCGATTAAGCTGCATCCGGATGTGGCCGCGACGCTAAAATTTATTGTGAAATCAGCGACCGAACCAAAGCCGGCCGCGGAAGAAGCGCCCGAGTCCGGCGATCGGACTCGTCCCCCCCGCACCCGCGACAAACGATAAATGCCGAGAGATTCTCAAGGTGCCGGGAGCCCCGGTCCTGAGAAACCTCGCAAGGCGGCGGCCAACGGCGCTGCGCGAGGTTCGGCGGAGCGGAATGGCGGCCGGAGTTTTCCGGGTTCATCCACAGGTTCTGCGCAGGATATTCACCGCACGCTGCCGCACAGCGTCGAGGCCGAGCAGGGCGTGCTCGGTTCCATGCTCATCTCGCCGCGCGAAATCATCGCGGAGTGCGTCGAGAAAATTAACGAGGGCTACTTTTACGTGCCCGCGCATCAGACGATCTACAGCCACCTGGTCGAGCTGTGGAATGCGGCGCAGGGCATCGACCTGATTACGTTCACGCAGGTGCTGCGTGATCGGAACGTGCTCGACGCGGTCGGCGGGGCGTCGTTTGTCACGAGCCTCTTCACCTTTGTCCCGACGGCGGCAAACGTCGGCTACTACCTGGAGATCGTGCGGGAGAAATTCATCCTGCGGCAGATCATCGCGGCCTGCACGGAAAGCGTGCGGCGTTCCTACGAAGAACAGGATGAGGTCAGCAATCTCCTCGATGAGGTGGAAGCGAAGATCCTCGCAGTGGGCAAGGACCGGTTCCGCGGCCAAATGCCAGGAATGAAGGAGCAGGTCATGGGTGCGCTGGAATCGATCGAGCAACTCTGGGAGCGGCGCGGCGGAATTACCGGCATCTCGACCGGCTTCGCTGAACTCGATCGAATGACGAACGGAATGCACGGCGCGGAGATGATCGTGATCGCGGCCCGCCCAAGCATGGGCAAGACGGCGCTGGCCATGAATATCGCGGAGCATGTGGCCATCACTAGCAAATTGCCGGTGGCGGTCTTCAGCCTGGAAATGAGCAGCCAGCAGCTCGTGCAACGTCTGCTCTGCTCGCGTGCTCGCGTGAATCTGCAAAAAGTGCGCGAAGGTTTCCTGGCGGAACGCGATTTCCCCAGCCTGACGCAGGCGGCTTCTAAGCTGGCAGAAGCGGAGATTTTCATCGATGACAGCGCGGGCCTGAGCATTCTCGAGCTGCGCGCCAAAGCGCGGCGGTTGAAGGTGCAAAAGAATATCCAGCTGATCGTGGTGGATTACCTGCAGCTGCTGAGATCAACCACGCGCCGCGCGCAGGACAACCGGCAGCTCGAGATCTCGGAGATTTCCGCGGGGCTGAAGGGGTTGGCGAAGGAGCTGAAGATTCCGATCATCGTGCTGGCGCAGTTGAACCGGCAACCGGAGGCGCGCTCGGGCGGGAAGCCAAGGCTCAGTGATCTGCGTGAATCGGGTTCGATCGAGCAGGACGCTGATTTGGTGGGATTGCTCGTTCGGCCGGAAGTCTATGAGGAAGATGAGGACGCGCGCGCGGAGAAGGCCGGCGAAGCGGAGTTGATCATCGCCAAGCAGCGTAATGGCCCGGTCGGCGAGATTCCGCTCACATTCCTGAAGGAGTTCACGCGCTTCGAAGATCGCGCGCGGAACGTCTCCGAGCCGCGGTAACGGAGCACGGCCGTCTCGGCTGTGCGGCCAGCGGGCGTCTCGCCTATACTGGATCGACGTGCAGCAATGCGCGCGTACTGCGCTTCACGATGATTCGCCAGGCGAGACGCTCGGCGGCCGCACAGCCGGGACGGCTGTGCTCCGTTCGCTCTTCACAAACGTGAAGATGCCGTAGCGCATTGCGTTCACGCGATACGCGAGCCAGATGCGCGGGATGGTAACCGCGAAGACGCGATTCTTCGCGTGCCGGCTAAAGAGGAAGCGAAGATAGCCCGGCTCAGTAGCAAACTTCGTGAGGAGACGGCGCACGATTGCCGGCCAGGTTCCTTCGACCCGCCGCGTTAGGTCCTCGAATTTCTCGAGGCGAAAGCCTGCGCTCTGGGCGAACGACTCGTATTCGCTGGCGCTGCCAAGATGCGGCATGCGGCCTTCGCGACAGATTGGTTCCAGCAACCATTTCTTGGCCCAATGGCCTGGTTTTTCGGCGGCCAACCAGGCGCAGATTGCGAGCCGGCCTTCACGACGGAGAACGCGGCCAGCCTGTTGGAAGAAGCGCGGTTTATCCGGCATGTGTTCGGAACTTTCGATCGAAATCGCGGCGTCAAACGACTCCGGCGGCAGTTCGTTCGCGAGCCAATCGCCGAGAATGAAGCGCAGGTTCGCAGTTGTTCCGTGCCGCTCTTGCGCGACGGCAAACTGCGCCGCGGAAATTGTCATCGCGGTTACGTCCGCCCCGCTGCCTGCCAACAATCGCGAAGTTGCGCCGTAACCGCAGCCGATATCACAGACGAGGGTGCCGGCTGTGATCAGCGCACGCTCCCGGACAAGTTCCGCGAGCTGCACGACTGCCTGCTCGCGCGTTTCATCGCCACGGAGCCAAAGCCCGTGATGCACATGTTCTCCCCAGATCTCGCGATAGAAATGATCCAGCTCGTCGTAATGAGAGGCGACGTCTTCGCCGGCGATCTCGAAGCGGGACGAGATCATGCGTCTCGCTTGCGCTGTTGAAGACCGCAAGCCGGAGGCATGCGCTACGCGCTAAAGCGAACGCGCCGCCTCGACCACATGCTGAGCATCAATGCCGAATTCTTTCATGACCAGATCGCCCGGCGCGCTCAAACCGAAGCGATGCAGCCCCACGACTTTGCCATCCAGGCCCACGTAGCGATACCAGAGCTGGGTCACCCCGGCTTCGATCGCAACACGGCGGCGGCACGCCCTCGGCAAAATTTCCTCGCGATACTCGGGCGACTCACGCTCAAAGCGCTCGAAGCAGGGCATCGAAACAACGCGCGTCCCCTCCCCCAATTCCTTCCCGGCGGCGAGCGCATGCTGTAGCTCGCTGCCACAGGATAGGAGGATGAGATTCAATTCCCCCGTCTCGCGTTTCGCAATGTAGCCACCGCGCGCGACTCCATTCCTGCGGTCCGCGAGGTCGATCTCGTTCAACATCGGCACGGCCTGGCGCGTCAAGGCCAGCAGTGTGGGACCATCGATGCGTTGCGCGGCCGCGACAAAAGCTCCCACCGTTTCCTCCGGATCGGCGGGCCGAATCACATCCAGCTGTGGGATGACTCGCAAACCACTGATGGTCTCGACCGGCTCGTGCGTGGGGCCATCTTCGCCCACCCCAATCGAGTCATGCGTGAAGATGTAGATGTTGGGCAGTTTCGAAAGCGCCGCGAGGCGAATGGCGGCGCGGCAGTAATCCGCGAAGACAAGAAAGGTAGCCCCAGAAGCGCGGAAAACGCCGTGATAACCGACACCGTTCATGATGGCGCACATGCCGTGTTCGCGAATACCGAAACGGATGTTCCGGCCGAGGTGATTGCTTCGGGTATAATCCTCGGCGCCCTCGATGTAATTCAAGGTGGAGCCGTGCAGGTCCGCGCTGCCGCTGATCAGAAAGGACATCTCGCGCGCGAGCGGTTGGAGCACTTCGCTGCCGGCCTTACGCGTGGCGATCCTGGCATCCGCAGCAAAGGCGGGAATCTTCGAGAATAGATCCGCTGGGACTTTCTTCTCGATCGCGTCGTTCAGCAGTTGCGCTTGTTCCGGATATTTCCCGCTCCAATCCTGAAACATTTTATCCCAACGGCGATATTGGCGGAGGAGAGCCTTCTTGTGTTTCGCGAAATACTCCCTGGTATCCTGTGAGACGAAGTAACGCTCAGGCGGCAGGCCGAGATTTTTGCGCGCTTCGTCCACGAACTTGGCGCCCCCTTCCCCATGCGCTTTCGCCGTGCCTGCCACTTCCGGGATTCCTTTTCCGATGACGGTGCGCGCGATGATCATCTGCGGCCGGCCGTTATCGCGCGTTTTCGCCCGCTTGAAGGCGCGAAGGAACGCCACCATGTCCTGCCCGTCGACGTTCTGAACATCGAAGCCGTAGGCCTGGTAACGCTTGGCCGTGTCTTCGCTTTGCGTGGCCTCGGCCATGGCATCCAGCGTGACCGCGTTCGAGTCGTAAATCAGAATCAGGTTATCGAGGCCGAAATGCCCGGCGAAGGCGCTCGCTTCCGCAGAGATGCCTTCCTGGAGGCAACCGTCGCCGGCCAGACAAATGACATGCTGATCGAAGATCGGATGCTCGGAGGTGTTGAAACGCGCAGCCGCCATCTTCGCCGCCATCGCCACTCCGACGGCGTTGCCGACTCCCTGTCCCAGCGGCCCGGTCGTGCATTCCACACCCGGCGTTTCAAAAAATTCCGGATGCCCCGGCGTTTTACTGTGGAGCTGCCGAAAACTTTTGACGTCCTCCATCGAGACATCGTGGCCGCTGAGATGGAGCCACGAGTAGAGCATCATGCTGCCGTGTCCGGCGGAGAGGATGAAGTAATCGCGGCCGATCCAGCGCGGCTTCTCCGGATTGTACTTCAAGACGAAGCCGTAGAGCACCGCGCCGATCTCCGCGCAACCGAGCGGCAGACCAAGATGGCCAGACTTTGAAGCGTGCACCGCATCCATCGCGAGGCCTCGCGCTTCGTTCGCGGCACGGCCCAGTATCTCCACGTCTAAACTCATGCGGGTTTATACCGGTGCCCTTCCCGCAAGCAAAATGATTTCCCTCCATTCTCGTGAACGCCTCTTGCATTCGCTGGAAAAGATCGAAAGTGGTGATGCACTTCGCCCATGAACCAGCCGCTTTTTCTTCACATCGTCGAGCGGCTGGAAGGTTTCCTCGGCAAGCTTCCGGAGAGCATTCAGCGGCCGGTTTTGCACGAGCTCACCCCTTTAAAGGAACTATTTCTAAAGCAGCGCGCACCGCGGTTTGTCCTGACGGGCTCGCATAAGCTGCCCGTCCAGGAAGTCTTCGCGACTTGCTTCGCGGCGGCTCAGCCCGGGGATATGCGCGATGTGCTGATGGAAGTCTTCCGTTGGCAGGATGTCAGCGTAGGCGGCTTCGGCACGGTGGCCCTCCTCGATGCACGCGGGGCGGACGAGCCGGCGATGCGTAAGATCGAGGAAGAACTGAAGCGGGAAGGAGCTGACATGTTCCTGCACCTGGTGGACGGGCAGAGTGGCCGCCCGGTTCTTTCCCGCGACACGGATCTGCTGGCGGCTGTCGTGCAGGTAAATCAGAACAACCCGCGTGCGAACATTATTGGCGTTTCGTTCGTGGCGCCGGCCCGCGCTACTGCGGCTCGCGAGTCTGGCCATCCAATTACGGTGGAACGGCCGAGCGCGGCTTCGAAACTGGAGTCTGCCCTTTCCGGGCATGTGATCCTCCGGGAGCGCCTTCTTCAGGTTCTGGAGTTGCCGCTTACTTCACCCTCCGCGGAGACGCCGCAGGCGACACCCGCGGCGCGACATTTGATGTCGATGCTCGCACGCGAGCTGCCGAACGAAGCGCGCGTGGAAATGATTCGCATCTCGCGGGACCGGGAAGCGCAGGTTCAGGTCGCGCAGATCCTGGTGAAATCGACCAGCGCTATCTCGACGGCTATTGGCGCGCAGCCTATTCCGCTGGCTGACCTCCCGATTTTAACCACTCTTCAGCTCGTGATGGTCTCTGGGATCATGTACATCGCCGGGCGGGAGCGCAGTCTGCGCGCGGCCACGGAGTTCGTCGCAGCTCTTGGGGTCAACGTCGGCGCCGGGATGGTGCTACGGGAAGGCGCCCGCGCGGTCCTGAAGTTTTTCCCGGGCTGGGGTAATGTGGTTTGCGGAATGGTGGCCGGAGCCGGGACCTACGCGCTGGGCCGGGCGGCGATTGTCTACTTTCTGGAGGGTGTTTCCTTGAAAGATGCCCGGCGCATCTACATCCGGAGCCGGAAGAAGCCGCCCGCGCCCCGACTGCTGACCGCAAAAGCGGAAAAAAGGGCCAGAAGGAGCTAACCCTTCCCGGCGCGGCGCAACGCTGTCCCGGGTTGTTGAATAAGTTGTGAATAAGGTAACGGCCCGGGGGTATCTTGTTCACAGATTCTTGTGAATAGAGGAGTGGGTTCCGGAGGGTTGAGATGCTTCATCGTGAAAC
>JACCXA010000198.1 GCA_013697365.1 Chthoniobacterales bacterium | reverse complement strand
CGTTCGGCGTTTATGTCGGGTTGCGCCGACTCAGCTCCGGCCTGTAGCTCTGCAGGGGAAGCTGTTAGCTTCCCCCGACTTAAAACTCGGGAAACTGACAGCTTCCCCTACAGATACACCGACTGCTTTTACGAATTTTTTGAACATGACTACGCCCACCCTGCCGCCTTTCGATCACAAACCGGCTGCATACAGCGGCCCCTCCGCTGACGAAGTCCTCGCCACCCGCAAGCAGTTCCTGAATCCGGGCATTTTCCTCTATTACAAAAAACCTCTCATGGTGGTGGAGGGAAAGATGCAGTACGTCTGGGATGAAGCAGGCAAGCGTTACCTCGACGCACTCGGCGGCATCGTGACGGTGAGCGTGGGGCATTGTCATGCCGATGTTGTCGAGGCGGCGTGGAAGCAAAACGAACTGCTCCAGCATTCCACGACGATCTACCTGCATCCCAATGTCGGCGCCTACGCCGAGAAGCTCGCCGCGAAAATGCCGGGGGATCTGAAGGTCTGCTATTTCGTGAACTCCGGCTCGGAGGCGAACGACCTCGCCCTGCTCATGGCGCGGGCTTACACGGGCAACTACGACATGATTGCGCTACGCAATGCGTATCACGGCGGCAATGCCTCTGGCATGGGCCTGACCGCGCATCACACATGGAAGTTCAATGTGCCTCATAGTTTTGGCATTCATCACGCCATCACGCCGGACCCGTATCGCGGCGCATGGGGCCGCGATGATGCGGAGGCGGGGAAGAAATACGCCGCCGACGTGAAGAATCTAATTGAGTACGCTACCTCGGGGCAGATCGCAGGGTTCATCGCCGAATCGATCCAAGGCGTCGGCGGTTGCGTGGTCTTTCCTGATGGCTATCTGAAGCACACTTACGAGCACGTGCGCGCAGCCGGCGGCGTTTGCATCGCAGACGAGGTGCAATCGGGCTTTGGCCGAACAGGGACGCATTACTGGGGCTTCGAAACGCAGGATGTCATCCCGGATATCGTCTGCATGGCGAAGGGGATCGGGAACGGCGCGCCGCTCGGCGCCGTCGTGACGACGCCCGAGATCGCGGCCGCGCTCGCCCAACGGATTCACTTCAACACCTTTGGCGGGAACCCCGTCGTGAGCGCCCAAGGCATGGCGGTTCTGGAAGTGATTGAGCGCGAGCACCTCCAGGTGAACGCGCTCGAGGTGGGCAACCACTTGTTAGGCGGTTTGAACCGGCTAAGAGAGAAACACAACGTCATCGGCGACGTGCGCGGCAAGGGCCTTATGCTCGGCATCGAGTTGGTGAAAGATCGCATCACGAAGGAGCCGGCCAAGGTTGAGTGCGCGCAAATTCTCGAGACCTGCAAGGAAATGGGATTATTGCTTGGCAAAGGCGGGTTGCACGGCCAGACGATCCGCTTCTCGCCGCCCATGTGCGTGACGGAAGCGGACGCGGATTTCCTGCTCGAGGTTTTAGATCAGGCGTTTGCCGATTTGTAGGACTTCAGGCGGACCCGCCTTCGGTGGGGAAGACCGCTAGAGCCGCAACCGAGCTGTATTTATCGTCCCTAGGGCAACGGATGTCTTACCCCCGCTGCGAAGCTGGTCGCATGCAATCACACGAAGCGGAACCGGTTGAAAGGGATCTTGAGGAACTAAAGAATATCTTGGATGAATGGCGGAGTATTGCGTCGGAACTCATCGAGATGCTGCGGCAGACGGTTGATCACGAAGAGTCGGCGAATTGGGGACCGCACGTGACGCAGATAGACAAGGTCCTGCGGCAATACCGGGACCTCTGCGACGACGAATCGCAGGAGCTTGGCCTGTGGCGAGAGGACGGACTGCAACCCGACGAGGTCTACGAAGTCGTTTGGAACGAAGGGGATCGGTTGGCCCAGTGGTTGACTCGGATGACAGCACACTGAGGAACCTTTAAGCCCGGGCGCCCCGCCGTCAGCTGCCTCTATCGTTAGGCGTTTGCCGGGTCGATTCGGGATAGAATGGACTTGAGTTAGATCGTCGGGGCGGGAATTCCTTCAACTGCGAGGGGTAAAGACAAACAGAGTGGCTACCCCGCATGGATTCGAACCATGAATAACGCCTCCAAAGGGCGCTGTGTTACCGTTACACCACGGGGTACTCCGAGGTCCGGTTTCGGATTTTCGATTGCGGAAGGACAATCCGCAACACTGCAATTACGCGCGGGCTGCCCAGCGCCGGGTCGAGACCGCAGCCTACAACGGCTGTGACTCCGGCTCAACGGCGACAGCGGTCAACGCGGGAGTGGGCAGTCGAATGTCGACCGTGGTGCCGTTCCCCGGTACACTCGACACAGAGATCTTTCCGCCATGCGCATCGATGACGGATTTCGCGATGGCCATGCCGAGGCCGGTACCATGCGATTTTCCGTGCGTGACAAACGGTTCGAACAATTTCGGCAGAATTTCGGCCGGAATTCCGCAGCCGGTGTCCGAAAGCCGAAGAACCGCTTCTCCTCCCACAAGGTCAGTGCTGAGGGTCAGGATGCCACCCCCCGGCATCGCTTCTCGTGCGTTCTTGATCAGGTTGCAGAGGACGCGCGTGAAGCGCGCCAGATCGATGTCGAGGACGCCTTCAAAGCGAAGATGTTTCACGAACTGCACGTTCTGCCCGGGCAGAAGTTGAAGCGCCTGCTGACTCAGTTCATCCATCAATCTCCAGATGGAAACGCTTTCCTTGTTCAAGGCGGTTGAGCCGCGTGCGTAATCGAGCAGCTCCTGCGTCATCGAGAGCATTCCTTCGACTGCTTTGTTCGTCATCGCGGTCAGGTCGTGCACCCGGGCGTCGCTCGTCTGGCTGGCAATCAAATCCGAGCAGCAGCGCACGATGCAGATGGGATTCTTCAGGTCGTGAATGATCGAGTTCGCCATCGAGCCGACAAGGCTGAGGCGCTCGCTCCGCATCACTTCGGTGATGAAATGAGAGTTAACCTGCCGGAGCCGCTCCGAAACCGAACGCAGGAAATTCATGTGCAACCGATTGGGCGCCAGCTCTAGAATGTGCTGAAACGTTTCGTCCGTGACGGTCCCGAGGAGAGTGGATTCGGCGGCAGTCGCCATCGCCGAGCGCGGCTCGCCATCGAGGAGAGCCATTTCGCCGAAGAAATTGCCGGATTGAATAAAGGCGAGCGTCTCCTGGTTTCCGCCCCGCCCGCGTTTGGAAATTTGCACCGAGCCCTGGCCAACGAGGTATAAGGAATCGCCCGGATCGCCCTCACGAAAAATCACTTCGCCCTCCCCCAGCCGCACGATCCGCAGTTCGTGCGCAAGTTCCTCAAGAAGGTCCGCCCGGATCCCTTCGAAGAGACGGTTCTTCGAAAAGTGATCGAAGGCCTCAGCGTTTAGCACCGCGTTCATTGGCCTAGGGGGCGGCCGCGATGCTGCGCGGAACATCGGCCTGACTGAAGGCCGCGCCGGCCAGGACCGCGCGGACGCTGGTGACATATTCCTTGGGCCCAAGTGGCTTTTGGATGAATCCGCAAAGACCAGCTGCGAGCATGTGCTTGAGGCGATCCGTTTGCACGTGGCCGGTGCAAAGCATGACGCGTGCGTCCGGACGCAAGCCGCGAATGCGCTGAAAAGTTTCCTGGCCGTCCATGAGCGGCATATGCAGGTCCAGCAGCACCAGGTCGAACCGGCGTGCGCTGCTTCGGAGGAGATCGAGGCATTCAAAGCCCGACTGGGCCGTCACCACTTCGAAGCCTTCGTCTCGCAGAATTTCCGCGGTCAAAATCAGCAACATCTTCTCATCGTCGACCACCATGATCCGATGTTTCGAGGGCACGCTCGTCTTCTCCTTGGAAAGCTTCCGCATTCGTTCGAAGTCCGGGTGCAG
>JACCXA010000192.1 GCA_013697365.1 Chthoniobacterales bacterium | reverse complement strand
CGAGTTGCACCGACGACGAGGGATTGCCTGCCGGCTGCACGAGCACATGCCACCTGATCTGGCTGTTGCTACGCGCCCCCTCGCTATCAGCGAAGTGGGTATCGCGTTCTTTGTGGGGGTTGATCATGCGAATCCCTCGAAGCCGCCCTCGACCAATGCTTCTGTAGTTGAACGGATAAGCACGACGCCGTTGCGACATCTAAGATGTAAGTGAATCGACCAGCAAACATGAAGACGAAAGACCTGAGCAACATCGGAGTGCCGCCGGGCGAGGCGATGAAGCGCGCACATGCGTTCATCGTTGCATTTCGCGAGAGCGGTGGCGACATGTCGCGGCTCGAAAGCGAGGTTGGCGCCATCGTCGGCGATCCGGGCGCGTATCTCGGCGATTCGATGCGGGAAGCTTTCGCGCGTTCGCTTTACGCGCCGGCTTTCAAGCAGCGTGAAACGCTGGCGCCCTGGGCGCAGTGGGGTTCTGGTCTCGAGCCCGAGGCGGTCAAACAAATGGCGAATGCCTGCGCGCTGCCTGTCGCCGTCGCGGGTGCGCTGATGCCAGATACGCACGTCGGCTACGGTCTGCCGATCGGCGGCGTGCTCGCGACCGATAACGCAGTCATCCCCTACGCGGTCGGCGTTGACATCGCCTGCCGCATGAAGCTGACCGTTTTCGATCGCAAACCAAACACGATCGCGGGACAGAAGGACCGGGTCGCGAACATTATCGAGCGCGAGACGCGCTTCGGCATTGGTTGCTCGTTCAAACCACGTCGCGACCACGAAGTGATGGATGAAGATTGGGCTGTTTCGCCCGTGACGCAGCGGATGCGCGACAAAGCGTGGACGCAGCTCGGCACGAGCGGCAGTGGCAATCACTTCGTCGAGTTCGGCGCGTTTACGATTACGGACGGTTCGTTAGGCGTGCCAGACGGCGAATATCTTTCGCTGCTAACGCACAGCGGTTCGCGCGGAACGGGCGCACAGGTTTGCCAGCATTACAGCCGGATCGCGATGGATCGTCACAGGGAGCTGCCAAAAGAATTAAAGCATCTCGCCTGGCTTTCGCTCGATGAGACCGCCGGCCAGGAATACTGGGCGGCGATGAACCTTATGGGCCACTACGCGGCAGCGAACCACGCCCTGATTCACAAATACATCGCACGCTCACTGGGCGCGGAGATCGTTCTCGACATCGAGAACCACCACAACTTTGCGTGGAGGGAGCGTCACATGATCGACGGCGCGGAGCGCGAAGTGATCGTTCATCGCAAGGGCGCCACGCCAGCTGGTATGGGCGTGCTCGGAGTCATTCCCGGTTCGATGGCCTCGCCGGGATTCGTGGTGCGCGGCAAAGGTCAGACGGAGTTGCTCGCGAGCGCGTCGCATGGCGCGGGGCGTGTCATGAGCCGGACGAAAGCGTTGCAGTCATTCACCTGGAGCGCGGTGAAAAAACTTCTGGCCGAGCGCGACGTGACCCTGCTCAGCGCGGGACTTGATGAAGTGCCGGGCGTTTACAAAGACATCGAAACGGTCATGGCCGCGCAAACCGATCTGGTGGATGTGCTCGGCCGCTTCGATCCGAAGCTGGTGAAGATGTGCCCAAGCGGGGAGCGCGCGGAGGACTGAGGGAATGTGAATGGTGATCGGTGACTAGTGAACCGGAAAAGCCCCACCGTTCACAATTCACTAGTCACGATTCACGTTTTGAATCCACTCCATCGCCTTGTCGGCTAATTTGTCGAAGGCCGTCACCGCCATTTCGAGATGCTCTTCTTTTGTATCCTCGATCTTGTTGTGACTGATGCCGTGCAGACTCTGCACGAACATCATCACTGTCGGAATACCGGCGCGCGCGACTTCGGCCGCATCATGCAACGGGCCTGAGGGTAGGCGATACGGAGAAGCGCCGACCTCGGCGATAGCCGCGTCGCTCATGGCCGCGAGTTCCTGGTGGAAGAGAATGGGCTCAATGTTCCAGATGCGGTCCCATCCAACAGTCACGCCTCCTTCGCGGGCAAAGCGCGCGCTTGCCTCCTTTGCATCGTGCAGCATGCGCGAAAGCGCGCCGGCATCGAGGTGCCGCTGGTCGAGCGTGATCCCGCATTCCTCGACCACGCTGGTGACAATGCCGGGCTTCGTCGTGCACGAGCCGATCGTGCCGACACCTCCGTGCCGGTCCGTGATGCGATAGACCTCGGGGGCCATCTTCGCGGCGGCCAGGAAGGCATCTTTGCGGCGATGCATCGGGGTGCTGCCGGAATGAGCGGCCTGGCCTCGGAAGGTAATTGCATGCCGCTCAACGCCGAAGGTGCCGAGCACGGTCCCGAGCGGCAGATCCAGGTCGAGTAACACCGGCCCCTGCTCGATGTGCAACTCCAGATAGGCCGCGGCGTTTGACAGCTCTTTCTGGCAGGCTCCGACGTTCTCGAATTCGATGCCATATTCGCGCAGTGCCTCTGGAAGCGCGACGCCATTCTTATCCTTCAGCGTGCGGGCCTCGCTTAAGTCGAGATGACCCGAACAGGCAGACGAACCAAAGAGGCTTTTGCCGAAACGAGCCCCTTCCTCATCGGCCCAATCAACCAGCCGCACCGTGACAGGTGGTAGGCCGGCATGTTCAGCCTGAACTCGGCGGAGAATCTCCACACCGGCGAGCGTGTTCAGACAACCGTCGAGCCACCCCCCGTTTGGCACGGAATCGATGTGTCCCCCGATGAGCAGCGCTCTCTCAGACTCCCCAGGCAGCGTGGCCCAGAGATTTCCCGCTTCATCGCGATGAGTCTCCGCCGGGATGGCGGCGAGCTTGGTTTCCAGCCACGCGCGCGCCTTTGCCCAGGCCGGCGTAAACGCCACGCGTTGCGCTCCATTCTCGTCGCCCGTCAGCGCACGCAGTTCCTTTAACTCTGCGATGGTTCGCGTGGGGTCGAAGTTGGCATTCATCGCGCGACACAAATTTGTAACGTGCCCGAACCCCGGCTGTCCAAATTGAAAAATCTACCTCCTTGCCTTCGGATAGCACCGCGCGGACTGGCGGGCGGCAGAATCTGATTGAATTTTCTCGGCGGAAGAAGGTCTAAACCTACGCGCTCCGGAGCCCGCCGCTTCGATTGTATGGTAGAGGCGCTTCTTCCGGGTGCTTTCCATCTTATGCCACAACAGACCTATCTCTCTCGTTATCAGGTCGCCTTGGATGCGAACGGATCTCCTTTGGAAATCCGGCGCTCCGCTAATGCTGTCGTCTACAAAGCGGAAGAGATCGTGCTTAGGGACGAAGTAGCCTTGGAGCTGCTCTCCGTCGCGAACTTAAGCCCATCACTTCGCCAGCAACTTGAAAAAGAAGCGAAGACGGCCAAGCGCTTAAACCATCTCAACATCCCGACCGTGCGCGAGGTTGGGTTTGAAGGCGACGAGATGGTTTATGTCACGGAATATTTCGAAGGCACGACGGCCGAAGACTGGGTCAAGTCGCACGGTCCGCTTCCGACTGGGTCAATGTTACGGATGGCGCTGCAGGCGGTCAGCGCGCTCGGCGCGGCCGCTTTTCACGGCATCTTCCATTACGCGATCAATCCGCGAAACATCATGCTGGTCCCGGGTCAGACGCCACAGGGAGATTGGCCGCTGATCAAAGTATTGAACTTCATTGGTCTGGCTCCCGCAGTGACGGCCTCGGGTGCGGCGGCCATGGATCCCGCCTCGCCGGATAAATTCGCCAGTCCAGAACAGCTTCGTGACGGGCATGTCGACTTCCGTTCGGAAATGTACTCGCTCGGTTGCGTGCTCTGGTTCCTGCTCACGGGCGAGGCCCCGCAAGCCGGAGCTTCTACGATCGAGACGGCGGGCGGGATGTGTGGCCCGGTGAAGCGATTACTGAGCGAGATGCTGGCGATTGATCCTAATGAACGACCGCTCGACCCGCTCGCGCTCCAGCAGCAAATTCAAGAGTGCATTTCGCATCTGGAACGCCTCCAGGCCGTCGCCAGCAAATTCGGTCTCGCTGCGCCCTCCTCCAGCACGCCGATCCAGGCTTCGGCGGTAACTCGAGCTCCCGTGGTGCGGAAGCATTCCTCAAACAACCGCCTCGCCCTGGCCGCTCTTCTGTTGGGTCTCGGGACGCTCGCGGTCATGATGCTGCCTGATCGGGAGCGCACACACGACGACATCGCGACGAGTGGAGCAGACAGCATCGGGGTTCCGATCGGAGTGCCGGAAGCTTCGGAAGCTCGGACATTGACTGCTAACGCGAGTGCTCCGGTTGCTAAACAAACAGCGCCTGCGTCTTTGCCGGTGCAAACCGCGCCGGTGATTGCAGAGCAGCGCTCCGAGCCGCTCCCGCCCACTCCAGCCGTTCCTCGGCCTGCTGCGCCCGTTGTGGCTGAAAACAGCAGGGTATTAGAAGCCAGCGTTCCTGAAAATCTGCCAGCGGCGGAAGAAACGAACTCGGCTGCCGCGCCGAGCATGGTGGCAGCGGCAAACCCTCCGGTTGTCACCTCCGTCGTGACGCCTCCGCCTGCCGAAAAGATCGAAAACGCACTAGAGATCGCCGCTGCTGCTAACGCGGAGCGATCCGTGCAAGTGGCTGACAGCGCTTCACTGACAGCCAACCGGAACGTTGAACCAGAACTTCCTTCACTGGCTGGCCGACCGCGGCAGACGGGTCCGATGTTCGCGGCTAATTCGCGCATTCCGGCAGATGAACCGGAACCTGAATCACCGTCCGAAGGCCCTGACGAGGTCGCGGAGGCGGCTTCATCCGGGGCGCAATTTCCAGCGGCGTCGGTTGACGACGAACTGACGCCGACTGAAGGACAAAATGCGAACATCGTGGCGCAATCTTCCGAAGAGACCGATGACGGCGCAGCGATTCCGGCCACCACGAAGACGGATTCAAGAGCCACCCGTCCGCTAGTCACCGCTTCGAAAGGGAAAGCAAAAGAAACGGCGAAAAGTAAAGCGGCCGCCCAAAAGATTGCGAGCCGTCTTGCGCAAAAAAATCGCGTCGCTTCAGCGGGGAATCGTCCTCCGCTTCCTCGCGGTGCCATTCGAGCGGAATTCCTCGGCACGACAGCCGATGGAAATCTTATTTTCGGCCTGCCGTCGTCTGAACGAGGCTACGTGGCAGCACCAACGTCGGCGCGCGAAGGAGCGTCCCGCCGTCGGCTGCGGCGTGGTCTCGACCCTGTGACCGAGCAGGTGCCAGTGCTGCCTGCCTTGCCCCCGGGCGAGTAGCTTCCGCTAGGGAGCAATTAGAAGCGCGCGCTTTGCGCTGCGCGAATTTTATCCGCGGCCACGCGGCGCAGATTCGCCGTCAGGCCCACCTTGGAAAGAGTCCAGATGATCCACTTCGTTGGATCGAATTCCCAGGGCTTTACGCCGTTGCGGTAGTCGTGCTGGAACTCGTGGTGATAGTTGTGGTAGCCCTCGCCGAACGTGAAGAGAGCGAGGAGATGCGAGTCGCGGGCACTACAACGATCCGAATACGGCTGCCGCCCGAGTGTGTGGCAGGCGCTGTTGATCAGGAAGGTGCAATGTTGCAGGACGGTCACGCGCGCTACCCCGGCGAGGAGGAAACCGCCGAGCGCGCCAGCTCCCCCATTCCAAAGCCAGCCAATGAATGCCGGCAGAATGAAGGCAACGACGACCGCGATCCACTGGATGTAGCGATGTTGCCACATTACGAGCCGATCCCTCTTTAGGTCCGGCACGTTATCGTAGGGCGGCTGCGGGCTCATCTTAAAAAGCAGCCAGCCGATATGGGCGTAAAAGAAACCTTTCGAGATGTCGTAGGGATCGTCGTCGTGATCGACGTGCTTGTGATGCCGGCGATGCTCGCTTGACCACATCAGGACCGAATTTTCAAAGGCCCCCGCGCCGAAGACTAGTGTGAAGAGGCGCACGGGCCAGCTGGCTTGAAAGGCGATGTGCGAGAAGAGCCTGTGATATCCGAGGCTGATGCTGAAACCAGTGGTGGCAAACATGGCGCAGAAGAGCCCGACCTGGAACCAATCAAGCCCGAAGCTCCAGATGTAGAGCGGGACTGCGGTGAGGGTGAGAAAGGCAGTGCCAATGAGAAAGGAGCTCGTCGTCCAATTGATTCGATGGCGCGGTACGTTGAGAAGCTTCCCCTCACGGACGACCGGTTTCTGATTAGGCGAAGGGGCAATCTCGCCTTCAATGATCGAGCGTTCGAAAGAACGCTCCGGAGCTAGGGATGGAGCAGGCACCTCCGACCATAGCCTGTTCGGGTCTTTAAACAACGAGCGCTGCGGGTGTTAGCGAGGACTGGCATAGAGCGGCCAGAAGAGCTGGATGGTAAGAAGAACAACCACGGTCAAAGCAATCGTTAAACCGAGTCCGACTTTGACGAAATCGACGAAGCGATATTTGCCGGGACCGTAAACGAGAATGCAGGAGGGCTCGAACGGGGTGATGAAAGAAACGGAGGCCGCCAGCATGATCCCAATGGCGAAGGTGCGCGCGTTTGCACCCAGTTGCTGCGCGGCCTGTATCGCGACCGGCAGCACGACGAGCGCGGCGGCGGCGTTCGACATGGGTTGCGTGAGGACGATCGTAAGAACGAAAAAACCGGCCAGAATCGCGAGAATTCCAAAGGGCGCAAACCAAGCCACCACCAGGGACGCGAGGTAGGAGGCTGCGCCGGTTTTTTCCATCGCGGTCCCAAAGGCGGTCATGCCGCCAATCAAGACCAGAAGTCGCCAGTCGACGAATTCGTAGGCGCGCTCCACGCTGATGCAGCGCAACAGAATCGTGAGGACAGCGGCGGAAAGAAACGCGATCGAGAGCGGCACCCACCCAATGCCGCCGATGACAACCGCGGCCCCGAATAAGCCGATGGTGAGCAATCCTTTCCGCGGGTGATAAAGCGGCTCGCTGACTTCCCCGAGCAAAGACATGCCGGAATGCGCACGCAATCCTTCCAGGCGGGCCGCTTCGCCTTGCACCAGCAGGAGGTCGCCGACCCGGAGGATGGTGTCGCCCACTCCTTCGCGCAAAGATTGCCCATGCCGATAAATCGCGAGCGCGGTCAGCCCGTAATACTGCCGAAAATTGGCATCTTTCAGTGTGCGCCCGGGGAGTTCGCTTTGCGGAGTGAGCAGCACCTCGGCGATGCGCATCTCGGCGCTCTGCAGGTCGAGATCGCCGAGCGTGAACTCCGGCTTGATCTCGATGCCCTCAATTTTCTTAACCTTCATCAGGGTGTCGGCCTTCCCTTCCACGAGAAGCGTATCGCCTTCGGCGATCTTGGTGTTTCGATCGGGAATAAGCTCGTGCTGGTCACGAAGGATTTTCAAAATGCGGAACTCCAGCACGTTCAGATCGGAGTCGTAGCTCGTTTGCCCAATCAAGGGCGAATTCGGCAGCACGATGATCTCACTCATGTATTCCCGCATCGCATAGTCAGCGGTGAGACTCGCTTCCTTGTGCTCGGGCAGAAGGTGCTTGCCGATAAACATCATGTAAGCGATGCCGACCCCTGCGATCACGAGTCCGATCGGGGTGATCTCGAACATCCCCAGCTCCGGCAGCCCGATTTTTTTTATGTAGCCGCTGACGGCGACATTCGTGGAAGTGCCGATGAGGGTGCAGGTGCCGCCAAGGATGGAGGCAAAGGCGAGCGGCATCAGCAGCCGGGACGCACTTAATTTGGCGCGGCGGGCCACGCCGACCGTAGGCGGCAGAAACATGGCCGTGACAGTCGTGTTGTTCATGAAAGCCGACACGCCGGCCGTGCTCGACATCAGGAGAAGGAGAAGGCTGTTCGTGCTCGCGCCCGCCAGCTTCAGAATGCGGGCGCCGAGCAGATCGAGCACGCCGGTTTCCTGCAAGGCGCCACTGATCACGAAGATCGCGCCGAGGATGATGATGATGTCATTGCTAAATCCTTCAAAGGCTTCCTGCGGCACCAGGACACCGCTGCTGACCAGAGCGATTAACAAAAGGAATGTGATCAGATCGACGGAGATCCGCTCCGTGGCGAAGAGGGCGATCGCAATCACCAAGAGCGCGAGAACGAATGCGATCGGCAGAGTCATACGGAGCGACCGCGATTAACCCTTGCCGCTACGGTCCCGGCGAGACAAATGGGCGACCAGAAAGGGCATCAAGGTCTAATACGTGCCGCAACGCTGGCGCGCGCTTCCCGCCGGCATTGCGATGGCTACCTGCCTGCGTAACAGTAGCGGCGAATGATGCTTTGGCGGACGAAGCGCGAACCGGTGCGGGTGACGCGTGAGATTACGATCGTAAACAAACATGGTTTCCATGCGCGACCGGCCGCCGAGTTCGTCCGCCGCGCGAATAGTTTCCGCTCCGAGATTTGGCTGACGCGCAACGGG
>JACCXA010000188.1 GCA_013697365.1 Chthoniobacterales bacterium | reverse complement strand
CGGCCCTCAATATGAAACGCCGGCCGAAGTCCAGATGCTACGACGCCTGGGAGCTGATGCGGTCGGCATGTCCACGGTGCTCGAGACCATTCAGGCGCGAGCACTTGGCCTTGAGGTTGCGGGCTTCTCCTGTCTCACGAACTGGGCCGCGGGGATTGGAGTGGACCGGCTCCGCCACGCGGACGTGCTCGCGACGGGCAAGAATGCAGCTGTCGGCTTCGCGCGACTGATCGCGGCTGCTCTTTAGGCCGCCACTCGATCGCCGCGTTTACTCGTTCAGAGGCCGCCGCGCTCGCGGTTCGCGATCTTTCGTCGTCGCGGTGGTCGGGCGAGTTACAAAGGGGCCGCCTTCCAACGGTGCGACGCCGGTAAATGCCACATCCGGCATATCGCTCGGCAAGCCTTCCAGGGGAAATTCCTTGCGGAGCGGGAAGTATGGATAGCCGTCCCACATAAGGATACGGCGAAGATCCGGATGGTTGTTAAACCGAAGTCCCATCATGTCGTAAATCTCGCGCTCGTGCCATTCCGCCGTCCGCCAGATATCCGAGATCGTGTCGACCGTCAGATCATCTTCCGACACTGTCAGCTTCAAACGGAGATGGACCGCGAGGGTCATGGAGTAAAGCTCGTAAACCACCTCGAAGCGCGGCTCGTCGCCGAAATTGTCGACGCTCGTGATATCGAGCAGGTAATCGAAGGAGAGTTCGTCCCGGCAGAATTTTGCGACCTCGCGGAGCTGCGCGCGCACGATCGTAAAGGTTGTTTCGCCGCGGAACTCGGCTTTGGCCACGATCTTGTCGCCCAGCAATTTGCCCAGCGAACCGAGCAGCTCTTCGCCTGTCATACCAGGGCCGCTTCGCCGTTGACCTTCTCGGCGCGCCCGGCAAACATCTCGCGCTTCAGATCGAGGAATGAATGTTCGCTCATGATCTTCTCCTGGAGCTTCATGAGGCCCTCCAGCAACGCCTCTGGCCGAGGCGGGCATCCCGAGACATAGACGTCGACGGGCAGAAGTTGATCGATGCCCTGCAGCACGGCGTAAGACCGATACATCCCGCCGGTAGAGGCGCACGCGCCCATGGCGATGACCCACTTCGGCTCCGGCATCTGCTCGTAAATGCGTTTCACCGCCAGCGCCATTTTGTAGGTCACGGTGCCCGCGACGATCATAACATCGCATTGCCGCGGCGAAAACCGCATCACCTCCGCGCCGAAGCGCGAGATATCGAAACGCGAAGAAGCCGTCGCCATGAGCTCAATCGCGCAGCAGGCCAGTCCCATTGGCATCGGCCAGAGCGAATTCTTCCGCATCCAGTTCATCGCCGCGTCGACTCGTGTGATAATGACGTTGCCTTCGATCTTCGAGTCGTAGGCGGCTGGTCGGACTTCAGTCACGGCGCCACACTAAAGTTGGGGCTATGTCAGGCAAGGGGAATGTCGAGATCTCGTTCGTTCTGGCAGTGGTCGGTCACGGGAACGAAGCCTTGCCCTTCCGAGCCTAGCGAGGGATTTCGCAGTCACAGGTGTGTAGCGCATCGGCAGGGTTTGTCATCCCGAGCTAACCCGTGCTCCACATCATCCCATCCCGCATCCGAAATCACCGCGTTTTCAAATTCCGTATGACAAAGGCTTGCTCGGGACGACAGGCTTGCGCTGCCATTATCCGCTGTTATGCCTCACCCGATGAACGAGCGTCAGCTCACACATCTCGATCACCTCGAGAACCAGAGCATCTACATTTTCCGCGAGGCCTTCCGCTCGTTTAGGAACATCGCGATGCCGTGGTCGATGGGGAAAGATTCCAATGTCCTCATCTGGCTCTCGTTGAAATCTTTCTTTGGGAAGATTCCGTTCCCGGTTCTTCACGTCGACACCACCTATGAGTTCGCGGAGATGCTCGACTTCCGCGCTTGGGCTACGGAGCACTATAAGCTGAACCTGATCGTTAAGATCAATGAAGAGGCGCGCGGGCGGGGCATCGGCTACGAAACGCACGATCCGGTTACCGTTACGCATGAGCTGAAAACCGTCGCGCTCCAGCAGGCGCTGACAGAGTATGGATGGGACGCGCTTATCACCGGGATTCGCCGCGATGAAGACGCGACTCGCGCCAAGGAGCGTTACTTTTCGCCGCGCAATGCGCAATTCGAATGGTCGTACAAGGATCAGCCGCCCGAGTTTTGGGGACAATTCGCGACCAGTGCCAGCGCGGGCGAACACGTGCGGGTGCAGCCGCTCCTCGATTGGATGGAAGGGGACATCTGGCGCTACATCCAGCGCGAGAAGATTCCCGTTCCGCAAATGTATTTCGCACGGAACGGGCAACGCTTCCGCTCGTTAGGCTGCGAACCCATCACGAAGCCGGTGGAGAGCAATGCCGCCACAATCGCAGAAATTATCGCGGAACTCGACGCTACCAGGACAAGTGAAAGGGCGGGGCGCGCGCAGGATCATCACGAGCGCAACGCCATGCAGAAATTGCGGGCGAAAGGGTTCATGTGAGACCGGTCGCTTCCATCAAGACGCCCCGGAAAGGTCCGAAGCAGTCGTCATGAGTGCCTCCTCTCCGCTTCCGTCGGAGGCCCAGCGCCTCAAAATTGTCTTCGTCGGTCACGTCGATCACGGCAAGTCGACGCTTATTGGCCGGATTTTGCACGACACCGGTTCTTTACCGGAAGGGAAGGTGGCCGCGATTCAACAAGCGTGTGCCGCCGAAGGAATGGAGTTCGAATACGCCTTCCTTCTCGATGCGCTTCTTGAGGAACAGGCGCAGAACATCACGATCGACACGACGCAAATCCCGTTCCGGACCGCGCGTCGCCAGTATGTGATCATCGATGCACCGGGCCACAAGGAGTTCCTGAAGAACATGATCACTGGCGCCGCCAGCGCCAACGCGGCCGTGCTCGTGGTGGCCGCAAACGAAGGTGTGCGCGAACAAAGCCGCCGGCATGCCTACCTGCTTGGCCTCTTGGGGATTCGTCAGGTCATCGTGGTGGTCAACAAAATGGACCTGGTAGGCTATGCGGAGGCGACGTTTCGCGAAATCGAATCGGAATATGGCGACTTCCTGGCGACGTTGGGCATCGAGCCACGTCTGTTTATTCCTGCCTCGGCGCGGGCAGGGGAGAACGTCGCGCGTCGCGGGCAGGCAGCGATGGATTGGTATGCAAAGTGGACCTTGCTAGAGGCCCTGGATGAACTGGAAGCCGTCACATCTCCACTCGACCAGCCGCTGCGCTTTTGTGTGCAGGATGTCTATCGTTTTGACGAACGCCGCATCATTGCGGGTCGCGTCGAGAGCGGTTCCCTGCGGGTAGGTGACGAGCTTGTTTTTTCCCCCACGAACAAGACAGCGATCGTCGCGACGATCGAGTCGTGGGGCGAAACAACGCGCGCTGCCGGTGTCGCGGGGGATTCAATTGGCTTTACGCTGCGCGAACAAATCTTCGTCGAGCGCGGCTATGTGGCTTCGCACCAGACGGAGACTCCGATCCTTGCAAACCGGTTTCACGCTGAGGTTTTCTGGCTCGCGGAAGCTCCTTTGCGTAAGGAGGCGCCATACGTCATCCGGCTCGCCACGCAGGAAATCAAAGGGCAGGTAGTCGCAATCGAGCAGGTGATGGATTCCTCCACCCTGGCTATCTCCTCCGGTGAGATCACGGAGGTCGCGCGCAACGAGGTAGGGCGAGTTACATTTCAAACGCGCGCCCCCCTTGTCTTCGACAACCACGATCGCGTCCCCAGTCTTGGCCGCTTAGTGGTCATGGATGGCGGCACGATCGCTGGCGGCGGCATTATCTTCGGCGGCGCCTACACGACGCGCGCCGAAGTGAAGAGCAAGAACATCGTTTGGAGCGACAGCAAGATCACCGCGCAAAGGCGCGCGCTGCAGAACGGTCATCGCGGCGCGGTTGTTTGGCTGACCGGACTTTCCGGCGCTGGGAAGTCCACCCTCGCACAGGCCTTGGAAGCGGAGCTCTTTGCTCGCGGTATGCACACCTACGTGCTGGATGGCGACAACATCCGGCACGGTCTCAATACCAACCTGGGCTTTTCGCCCGAGGATCGTGTCGAAAATATCCGGCGCGTCAGCGAGGTAGCCAAACTACTTGCTGATTCCGGCGCGGTGGCGATCACCGCCTTCATTTCACCCTACCGGATCGATCGCGGGCGTGCGCGGGAGATCGCGCTGGAAGCACAGGCGGACTTCATCGAAGTCTTCGTCGACGCTCCTCTGGCGGTCTGCGAAGAACGGGATCCGAAAAATCTCTATAAAAAGGCGCGGGCCGGTGAAATCCGCGACTTCACTGGGATTGATGCGCCTTACGAGGCGCCGGAAGATCCCGAGATTGTCGTCCCGACCGCGGAGCAAAGCGTGGATGAATCCGTCGCCGCGATTCTCGAGCAACTCCTCCCGCGTTTGCGTGCGGCGGAGTAGCCTAGGCGACTCGGGAGGCTAAACGCCCGCCGTCGAACTCCACCGCAAGATTTACCCGGCTGGACTGAATCACGTCGTAAACGGTCCGACCGAGCTCGGCTGCTTCGTAGGGCTTCGCGATTACGCCACGAAAACCGAAATCCTGATAACGGCTCATCGTAGAGTCCATCGCATATCCACTGGAG
Organism: Chthoniobacterales bacterium; assembly: GCA_013697365.1. GTDB lineage: Bacteria > Verrucomicrobiota > Verrucomicrobiia > Chthoniobacterales > UBA10450 > JACCTI01. Next base: position 12,336 of record JACCXA010000188.1, on the reverse strand, counting down.
ACGATTGCGTTCACAGTCGGATCGATCTCGATCAGTTGCTTTAAGGCCTCTTTCCCGCCCATCCCGCCTGGTAGCGTCAGATCCAGGATCACTGCGTCGAAACGCTGACCGGCTTCCAGCTTCTGCCGGTAAAGATCCACGCCCTCGAGCGCGGTTTCCGTTCCCATGACTTCATAGCCCAGCTCCGTCAGGGTGAATTCGACCAGCGCGCGGATCGCTTCCTCGTCATCGACAATTAGCACCCGTCCTGTGCCCGTAATGACCGGCCCCATGTTTCTTGGCATTTCGAGAGGAACGATCTCGTGGCGTAGAGCAGGCAGGTAAATCGTGAAGGTGGAGCCAAAGTGGACCTGCGACTCCACCGTGATGAGGCCGCCGTGATTTTTGATGATCGAGTAGGTCGTGGCGAGGCCGAGACCGTTTCCCTTCGCTTTCGTGGTGAAATATGGATCGAAGATTCGCTTGAGATGCTCCTCGGCAATACCCACGCCTTCGTCCCGGATCACGATGCGGGCGTAATCACCCGGCATCAGATCGGCGATCGCTGGTGCCGTGTCCGGGTCGTGGACAAAGTTCGAGCAGGAGACGCGCAGGGTCCCGCCGTTCGGCATGGCCTGGTCCGAATTCACCGCCAGGTTACCAATCACCTGGCTGATCTGGCCCGGATCGATTTCCGCCGGCCAGAGTTCCGGACCGAATTCGAATTGACTGCGGCTGTGCGTGCCGCGCAGCGAAAAGCTGACCGTGTCTTCAATTAACTTCGCAATGGAAGCGGTCTTCTTAATGGGCGCGCCGCCGCGCGCGAAGGTAAGAAGTTGCTGTGCGAGATCACGCGCGCGCATGGAAGCATTCTTGGCATCATTCAGACGCGTCCCCATTTCGTTTCCGGGGGGCAGGTGAATGCACGCCAGCGAAATATTCCCAATGATGGCTGTGAGCAGGTTATTGAAATCGTGTGCGATCCCGCCGGCGAGAAGCCCCAATTGCTCGAGCGCGTCAGCCTTGCGCCGCTCCGCTTCATTTCGCTGCCGTTCCGTGATGTCACGGAAGACGAGAACGACGCCGGCGACCTCGTTCTTGTTGTCGCGGATCGGGGAGGCTACTTGCTCGATGATGCGCTCCACGCCCTGGCGCGAGAGGAGAGTGGCGCTTTCACGAAGGCTCAGAAGAATGGACTGGGCTTCATTGCGATAGCCGCTCTTCTGGGCGCGAGCTTGCGCGGCCAGGTCAAACGCGACGCTGAAGACCGTCTTCAACGGCTGACCGATCGCATCTTTAAACTCCCAACCGGTCAGTTCTTCACCGGCTTTGTTGATCATGATGATCTTGCCTTTCACGTCGGTCGTGATAACTCCGTCGCCGATTGCGCGCAAAGTCACCGCGAGGCTTTCCTTATCCGCCGCGATCTCCTGCTCGAAGCGCTTCCGTTCTGTCACGTTTCGGATCATGGCCACGAAAAGCTTGCGGCCGTCGACGACCATTTCACTGAGCGAAATCTCAATCGGGAAGGTGGCATGGCGCCGCGTGCGGCCCAGAGCCAGGGTTGTGCTGCCGGTGCGGCGGGCGAGTTCATCCCAGGCGCACTGCGCCGGGGGCACGTCGGGGTCCTGAGAGTAGCTCTTGGGCACCACTTTGGTGAACTTGTGGCCTACCATTTCGTTGTCGATGCAGCCGAACATTTTCTCCGCCGCGGAATTCATCGAGCAGATCACGCCCTGTTCATCCACCGTGATCATGCCATCGAGGATATTCTCGATGATTGATTTGATGCGGACTTCCACGCCGTTCAGTTTCGTGAGCTGACGTCGCACCAGAACGCAACTGTAGCTGTTCGAAACGACAAGCAGGCCCACGGCCAGCAGGCACAGGATGCCGAGGACGGACGTCTTCACGATCAGGTGCCGATTCGCCGCCGCGGAACGCGCTTCATAGTGGAACAGTTCGTTCTTCTCGAAATTTGCGATCTTGCCGCGGATGTCTGCCATCAACTCTTCACCGTGGTCAGCCAAAGCCGCGGCGGCGTTTTGCCCCAGCCGTCTCGCTTCCATTTCCGGCGTCGCCGAGGCGTTGATCCAAAGCTCCACCTTGGTGCGGATTTCCGCGAGCGCCCCAGGTTGCTCTGATCCGTTAGCGCCCAGGATCGAGAGGAATCCGTGATAGGAAAAGAAGCGGGTGGTCGCGCGCTTGTAAGCTTCCAGGAAGGCGTTGTCGCCCGTTAGAAGATACCCGCGTTTCTCCTTCTCCATCTCGACGGCGGAACGCTCAAGCTTCGGCAGGAGATCGAGAATCTGGGTGGATTGCGCCGCCCATTCCTGGTCACGCATGCGCTTGTTCAGCAGGATCTGCTCTTCGTTTTGCAGCGACTGCAGAAGCTCACGCGCCTGTTCGAGAATTGAATTGCCGAGCGTGGCGGGGGCATGGGCAGCGGCTTTCGCCTGGCGCGCGTTCATCTCCGGAAGGGCGACCGTGGCCAGCCATCGCTGCACGATTTCCTGTACTCGCATCACGCGCTTGCGCTGCGGAGGACTATCGAGAATCAAGCCGGCCAGCGCACCCACCCGGTTTTTGATCTCGACCCGGCGCTGCTCGAAGGCTGCGAGGTACGAAGTCTTGCCGCTAAGAAGGTAGCCGCGGTATCCGCTTTCGAGGGAGGCGATGTCGCTTTCGATCACGCTGCTCAGGCGTATCACCTCGATTGTGTGCGTGCGGAGCGCTTCCTGTTGATAATTGCGGTAGCTGACGAAAAGAAAAATTCCCGCGAGCAAGATAATCACGAGAACGCCTGCGGCCGCGCCGGAAAGCAGCTTCACGTGAAAATGCTTCTGGCTGAAAAGCCAGGCGGTGGAACGACGGAGAGGAGAGAGCCGCCTCTGCGGCAACACCTCCGCTAATAGCTCGTCGTCTTTCAGCATTGTAATTGCCAGAAAGCAGGTCTTTGGCCAACCCGCGGCTGGAGCCTCCACCCGGCTCAGTACTTCACCCGAACCAGATAAAGGCCCTCGGCTGGTGCGACGAATCGAGCGCGAGCGAGAAGCCGCTTCGGATTGTGCAAGCGTTCTGCGATTTCGCCGGCGGCTGCCTGGCCGCTCGCGCCGCGCACAAGCGCGCCCACCATCAGTCGCACCATCTTATAGAGGAAGCCGTCGCCGGATATGCTCAGCTCCAGCTCTGGACCTCGCTCCCGCACCCGTACGAATTCGATCGTGCGAACGGTGTCGTCAACGCTATGGCCGCGATTAGCCGCAAACGACGCGAAGTCTCGTCTCCCGACGAACAGCTTCGCCTCCCGTCGCATTTTCTCCCGGTCCAGCGGCCGTGCCACCTGCCAGGCTCGTCCGAATTCCAGCGGCGGAAGAATGCGGTCATTCCAGACGCGATAGCGATAAAGCTTCCCCTTGGCGGCGAAGCGCGCGTGAAAGGCTTCCGTCACGAATCTGCTGCGCAGGACCCGAATGGTCGGCGGTAGAGAGGCATTCAGGGCGGCTGCCCAAAGCTCGGGGGAGAGTCTGGACTCCGGGACATCGGCGTGCGCGGATTGGGCGAGGGCGTGCACGCCTGCGTCGGTCCGCCCTGCGCCATGCACCCGCACTCGTTGCTGTGCGATGCTGGCGAAGGCGGTTTCGAGCAAGTCCTGAATGGTGTTTCCACTCGCCTGACTCTGCCAGCCAGCGAACGGGCGCCCGTCATAGCCGACGATGAATCTCAGCCGGCGCGGCATCTACTCCGGCGGCTCTTCCAACGCAGCGCGCGCCTGCCTGCTCTGCACGCGGTCGAGATAACCTTGCAGAATCATCTGCGCAGCGACCTGGTCGACGATCCCGCGTGTGTGCTTCGTTTTCTGCCCGGAGTCACGCAGCGCGCGATTCGCCGCCGTGGTCGTGAGACGCTCGTCCCACAAGACCATTTCGCACAGGAGAAGAGGGCGCAATTTCTCAGCAAAGGCATTTACCTCAGCCGCCGCGGATCCCATCTCGCCGTTCATATGCCGCGGCATCCCAAGGACGACCTGTGCGACATCTTTCTCGCGCACGATCTCCGCAATCCGCCGGGCCGCAGCGTCCAAACGCGTGACCGGGATCGTCTCCAACGGATGCGCCAGCATGCCGAGCTCATCCGAGATCGCGACCCCGATACGGGCGCGGCCGTAATCGACCCCTATCGTTCTTTTAACGACAGCAAACCCGCTCATTGCAACTCCGCCGGAAGCTTCCCGATTAGCTCCTTGATCTTCTCCGCCTGGTGGCGGTGGCAGACGAGCAGGGCGTCACCCGTCCGCACAACAATCAGGTTATGCACGCCCAGCAACGCGACCTTCAGTCCATCCTGATCAAAGACGATGTTGTTCGTCGAAGCCACCGCTGTGATATCGCAGTTCGCAGCATTGCTATCGGCGTCGTTCGCGAAAAAGGAGGCCACGGCCTGCCAACTGCCGACATCATCCCAATCAAAGGCGGCTTCCACCACGAGGACGCTATCGGCCTTCTCCATGATCGCATAGTCGAAGGAAATCTTCGGAAGAGTGGCGAAGTTCTTCGCCAGCGCTTTTCCAAAATTTCCGGGCGCGCAAGCCTTCGAGATGAAATTCGCGAGTTCGGCGGCGTGCCGGTTGAACTCGGTCAGCACTGTCGGGACGGACCAGACAAACATGCCCGCGTTCCACCGGAAATTCCCCTGCCGAAGGAAAGCTTCCGCCAGTTCGGGATTCGGTTTTTCCCGGAAACGCACCACTTGCCGCACTTCGCACTCCTCTTCCGGCACGCTTTGCAGTTGCACAGGCGATCCCAGTTCGATGTAACCGAACCCGGGGCAGGCCCACGTCGGTTTTAACCCGATCGTGACGAGCGCGCCGCTTTCTTCCGCGGCGGCCGCCGCCGTCTTGACCGTGCGTTGAAAAGCCGCGGTATCTTTGATCACGTGATCGGCCGGGAGCACGACCATCGTCGCCATGTGATCGCGCGCTGCAACCCAGCCCACACCGAGAGCCACCGCCGCGGCCGTATCTCGTTTCGCCGGTTCCGCCACGATGTTCGTGGCTGGGAAATTCGGGAACAGGGCCCGCACGGCACCCTCCTGTTCCACGTTTGTCAGGATCAGGATCCGTTCGCGCGGGATTAAACCATCGAGACGAAGGACGGTTTCCTCGAGTAAAGTTTTTTTGGAAACAAGCTGCAGCAGTTGCTTCGGCCGGGCGCGCCGGCTCAATGGCCAGAACCGTTCGCCGCTTCCGCCGGCGAGGATCAGGGCGTAAATTGATTGCGACATTTGGCGATAAAAACAACGCGCAATTCCTACGCAGACAGCTCCGAGATTCCCATTTCTTTTTCGAAATCGGGTGTTATGAGGGTAGGCGATGTCCCTTTCGATATCCATTCCCAAAACCGCCGAGCAAATCCCGCTCGACAGTTTGCTCATCCTGACGCGGACCGCGTTTGGTCTGGGCCTCGGAATGCTCGTCGCCGACAAGATCAAGCGGCCGGTTCGGCAGGCGACAGGAATTGCTCTCCTCTCGGTCGGCGCGCTCGCGGCGGTGCCGCTGCTGGTGAAGGTCGCGATGGAGCGGATTAATCGCCCCGAGTCCGAACGCGGCAGCCGGAAGCGTCTTCGTTCCATCAGGGGCGATTCCGGTTATCCGTCTGAGATGGACGTTTACTAGCGTTGGCTCGCGTGTATCGCCCGGTGTTCCGCCGCGAACTAGCTTCCCCGAGGCGCTTGATTCGCCCAGTGCCGCGGCTTACCCGTCTTCCCTGATGTCCCGTCCACCTGCGTCCGTTGATCCGCTGCGCGAACGGTGCACCACGATCCAAAACGAAGAAGCCCTCTTGCGCGAAGGTGGCGGGAAAGCGGGGCAGGATCGGCAGCATAAGCTCGGGCGGCTGTTCGCACGCGAGCGCATCGCGCAATTGCTCGATAAGAACGCGCCCTTCTTCGAGGTCGGACTTTGGGCCGCCTACAAGATGTATTCGCAGTGGGGCAACATCCCCGCCGCGGGCACTGTCGCCGGGATCGGGAATGTCGCGGGCGTCCCCTGCATGATTGTGGCGAATGACGCGACCGTGAAAGCCGGCGCGTTCTTTCCGCAGACCGCCAAGAAGCTCATTCGCGCTCAGCGCATCGGATTCGAATGCAACCTGCCGATCATCTACCTGGTCGATTCAGCCGGCGTTTTCCTCCCGATGCAGGACGAAATCTTCCCGGATGAAGACGATTTCGGCCGCATTTTCCGGAACAATTCTGTCATCTCCGCGGCAGGAGTCCCGCAGTTCGCCGCGATCATGGGGAACTGCGTCGCGGGCGGGGCCTATCTCCCGGTGCTGTGCGACAAGATTCTCATGACGGAAGGGAGCGGCCTTTATCTGGCTGGTCCCTCGCTGGTGCAGGCCGCAATCGGACAGGTGATCGAAGCGGAGGAGCTTGGGGGCGCGAAAATGCACGCCGAGATCAGCGGCACAGTGGATTTTTACGAAAAGGATGACCCGTCGTGCTTAAAGCGCTTGCGCTCGTTAGTCGCCCTTCTACCGGAAGCCGAACAAGCGAAGCACGCGGCGAAAATTCCCGCCACGGCGCCGGCCAAAAAACCCGACGCGGTCTACGACGTCATCAGCCTCGACGGCCACAAGCCCTACGACACGCGCGATCTACTGGCATCGATCATTGACGCGGATTCGCTGGATGAATACAAAGCCGATTACGGCAAAACGCTCGTTACAACTTACGCTCGCATCGGCGGACGGCCGGTCGGGATCGTGGCCAGTCAGCGCCAGCAGGTCCGCACCAAGAAGGAAGGCATCCAGATGGGCGGCGTGATTTACGCCGACAGCGCGGACAAGGCCGCGCGCTTCATCCTGGATTGCAATCAGACAGGGTTGCCGATCATTTTTTTCCAGGATGTAACCGGGTTTATGGTTGGCCGCGACGCGGAGCAAAGCGGAATCATCCGCAGCGGTGCGAAGCTCGTGAATGCAGTCAGCAACTCCGTGGTGCCGAAGATCACCGTTGTCGTCGGTGGATCGTTCGGCGCCGGTAATTACGCGCTCTGCGGCAAGGCCTACGATCCGCGCTTTATCCTCGCCTGGCCGAACTCCCGCTATGCCGTGATGGGTGCGGCGCAGGCCTCCGATACAATCTTTAGTGTCCTCGCCAGAGCCCGTGATCGCGGCGACAAGAAATCGACGCCGGAGGAACTCGAAGAGCTGCGCGCGACCGTCAAGAAAAGCTACGAAGAACAAACCGACATCCGCTACGGCGCGGCCCGCGGCTGGGTGGATGCAGTCATTCAGCCGCATGAAACCCGCGAAGTCCTGATGCGGCTGTTGCAATACGTTTCGCGACCGATGCCGAAAGCGCGATTCCACACGGGCGTGGTTCAGGTCTAAGGGCACTCCTGCTGTAAGCAAATCGCTAGTCGCAGCAGGAACCTCCCGGTTGCTATGGTTCGGGATGACAACTTGAGGCGATTGCACAATCCTCCCGTATGCCCGTCGTCCTGATCGAAAAGCAGTCCTCGCAGGTCACCATTCTCACACTCAATCGCCCCGACCGCCGCAACGCTTTGACCGTCGAATTGATGACCGAGCTCACGGTCGCGATCGATACCGCTTCTGCCGACGAAACCCAGCGCATCCTCATCCTGCGAGGCGCAGGCCCGGCCTTCTGCGCCGGCCTCGATATGAACGAAACCGCCCTGCCGGAAAAAGCGCATGAATCGGGCGGCATGGTGGCCCGAACTCTTCTCGCGCTAAGCCAGACCCGACTCATTACAATCGCCGCCGTCCACGGGGCTGCCGTGGCGGGCGGTGCCGGGATCATGTCAGCTTGTGATTTTGTGGTCGCCGCGGAGGGAACGAAGATCGGCTATCCCGAAGTGAAGCGCGGTCTCGTTGCCGGTCTGGTCATGACTTTTCTCCGGCGCCAGTTGCACGAACGCGACGTCCGGGAGCTGCTCTTCGCAGCCGAGTTGATCGATGCGGGACGCGCGCGTGAGATGGGTTTGGTGAATCGCGTCGTTTCGCCTGGGGACCTGGAGAGCGAGGTGCACAAAATCGCCGCCGCGGTCCTGCAGGGAGCGCCGGGGGCACTCGCGAATTCCAAGCGGCTGCTCGAACAGCTCTGGCCCGTCTCGGTCAAGGAAGACATCGAGCGCGCGCTCGCGCATCATATGCACGCCCGCGAGTCGCATGAGGCGCGGGAAGGTGTCGCGGCTTTTCTGGAGAAACGCGCGCCTGCCTGGGCGCCGCAATAGTCCCGGGCGGCGCGTTCTCACAGCATGCGGAAATCATGCACAGTCGAAGCGCCGGCGCAGTTGCTGCCGTTTCTTTTCGAGCAATGGGCCGGGCTGAAAAAGAAGCAAATTCGCACCTGGCTGAAGCACCAGGCCGTCACCGTCAATGGCCGCCCGACCACACAGTTCGATCATCCGCTGGTCCCCGGCGATACCGTCGCCATTCGCTCTGATCGCTTCGCCGTTCCGAAAACGACACTCGCCTGCGGCATGAAGGTTTATCACGAAGACGCGACCGTCATCGTGATCGATAAGCCCGAGAATTTCCTCAGCGTCGCGAGCGTAGCGGAACCGGAAAAGACCGCGTATTTCCAGCTGACCGACTACCTGCGGCGCGGGCAGGCGCATGCGCGTGACCGCATTTGGATCGTGCACCGGCTCGATCGCGAAACGTCGGGTTTGATGGTATTCGCCAAAACTGAGGAAGGGAAGCATGCGCTGCAAACAGGCTGGGATCGCGTCCTCAAACGCTACGAGGCCGTCGTCGAAGGGAATCTGCCGAAGGCTGAAGGCACGATGGAATCTCATCTCAACGAAACGAATCCCTTCCGAGTTTATAGCGCGCCCGCGAGTCCAGAAACGCGGCTTGCGGTCACGCATTTTCGCGTCCTCGCGCGCGGCCAGAAAAGGACGCTTGTCGAGCTCATCCTGGGCACCGGCCGGCGTCACCAGATTCGCGTCCATTTGGCGGACTTGGGCTGCCCGATCGTCGGCGATGAAAAATACGGATCCAAGACCAACCCAGCGCATCGTCTCGGTCTTCACGCCTGCGGGTTGAAGTTTCTCCATCCTGTTACGCAACAGGAACTGAGCTTCGAGTCACCGCTCCCGAAGGAACTGGCCCGCCTGGTCTAACGAGTGAAGCCATTCCGTAATCTCGCCGAAGTCCGGACGCCGGACGGTTCGCGTCTGAGCCTGCACGAACACGATGGCGAATATTTCATGAAGTTGAACAGCCGTCAGCTCATGAGCAGTACCTCGACGACTTCTGAAATTCTACTGGCCGACAAGGCATGCCTGCAATTGGCGAGACGGCCGGAACGCCGCGTCTTGATTGGCGGGCTCGGTTTGGGGTTCAGTCTCAAGCGTGTGCTGGAATTGATCGGGAAAATCGGCGTCGTGCAGGTGGCGGAATTGCTGCCTGAAGTCGTGGCCTGGAATCGCGATCTGCTTGGGGGATTGAACGGCGGCCTGTTAAACGACAAGCGCGTCGAAGTCTTGATTGCTGATGTCTTCGCCGTTATCCGGCGGGCCGCGAAGGATTCCTACGACGCCATTCTTCTCGATGTCGACAACGGACCGACCTCATTCGTGCAGAAAAAGAATTCGCGCTTGTATGACTGGCGCGGGCTCAAACTCATCTCCCACGCGCTCAAGCCAGGCGGCCGCGTAGCGTTTTGGTCGGCCGAACCGGAGCCGGGATTCCCCGAGGAACTTTCCCACGCGGGCTTTACGACGGAGGAGTATCCGGCGAAAGCGCACGAGCGCGCAAAACGTTTCGCGCACATGATCTACGTCGGCGAGCGGCCGTAGCGCAACACCTGAACTGCTAGTCGCACAGCCGAGACGGCCGAGCTCCGCAGCGCCGCCTAGCCCGAATTCGCCGCGGTATATTCGGCGGTCTCGAAGCGCAATCCTGTCGCCAGGCATTCGGGACAAAGCCGGAAGTCCGGATTCGTTCGTTCCGCTTCCCGGGAAAGAATGAAGAGCCTGTGACAGGGATCGTGCAAGCAATTGACGAAACGGCTTGTGGGCCGGCCGCTGTGCGCACAGCGGCCGATCTGCACCAGACCATCGTCAATCCGCACCGTCATGCGTTGATCGAAGACAAAACATTCTCCCTCCCAATGCTCGTTCCCGAATTGCTCCTGATACGTCACGATTCCTCCGTGGAGTTGGAAGACGTCATCGAATCCTCGACTGCGCAGCAACGCGGCAGCTTTTTCGCATCGGATTCCGCCCGTGCAATACATCAGCACTTTTTTGTCTTTGAACTCTTCCAGCTGGCTGACATAAGCGGGCAGCTCCCGAAAGTGTTCAATCTCGCAGACCACGGCGCCTGCGAATCTACCGGCCTCTGATTCAAAGCGGTTCCGGACATCGAGGACGACCGCGTCCGGATTTTCCTCCATCATGCGCTTCCAGTCCGAAGGCGAGAGCTGGTTGTCCTGCTCCGCCCTGATCTCTTCCAAGCCGAGCGCGACAATCTCGCGCCGGCTCTTTACGATCAGCTTCGGGAAAGTGTCAGAATCGCCGGAACTCATTTTCACGGCGACATCGCTGAACCGCGCATCTGCATGCAGCGTCGTGACATATTGAGCGATCGCTGATGGAGGGCCGGCGAGCGTTCCGTTGATTCCTTCGGAGGCAATCAAGACGCGTCCCTTCAAGCCAAGTCCAGAGCACAGCTCCCGCTGCTCCGCGACGAACCGAACCGGTTCCCCGATGGATACGTATTTGTAAAAAAGTATGACCGTCCAGTCGTGCACAGCCGGAATCTAGCCTGTAATGAAAGCGCGGCCATATTGCACCGGGGCTTCTGGTTTCACGCCCAATTCCGCTGCGGCCTTGAGCGGCCAGTAGGGCTCACGCAGAAACTCACGCGCCATGAAAACCATGTCCGCCCGGCCGGTGCTGATCAGTTCGTTCGCCTGCCCGGCCGTCGTGATCATCCCGAGGGCCGCCGTTGCCACGCTGGCTTCACGTCGGACGCGCTCGGCAAACGGCACTTGGTAGCCCGGCCCCAGCGGGATCTTTGCATTCGGCACCGCGCCGCCGGAGGAACAATCGATCAGATCAACACCGAGCGCCTTGAGACGCTTAGAAAGTTCGACTGATTGATCGCCGTCCCATCCGCCTTCAACCCAGTCGGTCGATGAGATGCGAACAGCCAGGGGAAGACGCTCCGGCCAAACGCGCCGAACAGCTCCCACGACTTCGCGGGTTGCACGCGTCCGATTTTCAAACGAACCGCCGTAGCCGTCCGTTCGTGTGTTGCTCAAAGGAGAGAGAAACTCGTGGAGCAGGTAACCGTGCGCCGCATGGATCTCGATCATTTTTGCCCCGGCCTCTAGCGCGCGCTGCGCAGTGCTCGCGAAGGCCCGCACGACGTTCTGGATTCCGGCATGATCAAGTTCTGTTGGAACGATGGAATCCGCGTTGAACGCCTCCGCGCTGGGCGCATAGATCGGCCGCCAGCCGCCTTCGGTTTCCGCGACCGCGCCGCCTCCTTGCCATGGTGGCGCCGTGCTGGCTTTCCGGCCGGCGTGCGCGAGCTGCATCGCCGGCACAGCGCCGTTTTCCTCGAGGAATCGGAAAATACGCGCCAGCATCTCGATCTGTTCGTCCTTCCACAGGCCGAGATCCTGCGGGCTGATCCGGCCTTCCGGCAGAACAGCGCTCGCCTCCGTCATGACCAGCGCCGCGCCGCCCACAGCACGACTGCCGAGATGCACGAGATGCCAATCGTTTGCGAAGCCGTCGACGCTCGAATACTGACACATCGGCGAAACGCCGATGCGATTGCGAAACGTCACGTCGCGCAATCGCAGCGGAGTGAAAAGATTCGATTCCATCGTTGACTCTACACGCGGAAAAACCGGTAGCGCGAGAGCATGTCATGGGGGACCGGCGAAGCACAGTCGAGGGGAGCGCACGAATGACGGAAAGCAAAAGATCCCCGTCCAACCACAAACAATCGCCTCTCCCTTGAGGGCTGGGCTGGCCGATTTGAACTTAGGCTCATCTGAACGCGCCCGCGGCCGCAGAGAGCTCCCTGGGCCGCGCTTCGCCGGCTCGGGATGACATGCCTGCGAAAGACTCGTTTTGTAACGGGTTCGTGCCCGGGGAACGAACGCCGAAACGGAGCACGGCCGTCTCGGCTGTGCGCCAGCGGGCGTCTCGCCTGCTGTCTCCTCCACCGCGCCACCCGGGGGCCGAGCCACGAGGCGGGACGCCCGGTGGCCCCACAGGCGAGGACGCCCGTGCTCGAGGTCATCCCTGCCGGCGTTTTCAAATTCCTCGAAATGACCGATTACAGTAGCGGGAGCTGCGCTTCG
>JACCXA010000176.1 GCA_013697365.1 Chthoniobacterales bacterium | reverse complement strand
AACTTACATCTTAGAGTCGCAACGGCGTCGTGCTTATCCGTTCAACTACAGAAGCATTGGTCGAGGGCGGCTTCGGAGGGATTCGCATGATCAACGCCCACAAAGAACGCGATACCCGCCCCGCTGGTAGCGAGGGGGCGCGTAGCAACAGCCAGATCAGGTGGCGTGTGCTCGTGCAGCCGGCAGGCAATCCCTCGTCGTCGGTGCAACTCGGGGCGACAGGGCCACGCGGGCGTCCGTCATGAAAGCGCATCCTTTCCGCGGTCTCCGCGCCATCCTCTTCAAGGAGTTCATCAGTGTCCTGCGCGACCCGATGACTCTGTTCTTCATGCGCTTCCCGCCCTTGATCGAGATGGTCGCGTTTGGTTACGCCCTCGATAACGACGTCCGGCACATGGCGATGGCGGTCCTGAACGAAGACCGCACGGTCGAGAGCCGCCAGTTGCTCGATCGCTTCGTCAACACCGAGACCTTCCGCATCGTCGGCGAAGTGCAGAATGTCGAGCAACTCGCGGCCGAGATCCGGAAAGGCAACGCGTATGTCGGCCTCCAGATCCCGCCGCACTTCACGCGCGACCTTCGCGCCGGTCATCCCGCGCAGGTCCAGATGTTGATCGATGGTTCCAATTCCACCACCGCTCTGGCGGCGCTCAACACCGCCGTAGCCGTCACGCTCACCCAATCCGTCGAACGCATGATGCGGGAAAGCGGGCGCGTCCATGTGCCGATCGAGGTGCGCCCGCAAATGCTCTACAACCCCACGATGCGGAGCCCAAATTTCTTCGTCCCCGGCGTGATAGGGGTCGTCCTGCAAATCGGCACCACCTTCGCCACCGCCATGGCCGTCGTGCGGGAACGCGAACGCGGCACGCTCGAGCAACTGCTCGTTAGTCCGCTCAGCAGTTGGGGCCTCATGCTCGGTAAGCTGATCCCGTATCTTTGTCTTGGGATGACGATGGCCATCCTGCTCTTCGCGATCATGCGCTTCGTCTTTGCGGTTCCGATCGCCGGCAGCGTCGTCGCGATGCTCATCGCCACGATTGTTTACGTCTTCGCGCTGCTCAGCCTCGGCCTGCTCGTTGCGACGAAAGCCGAGAACCAGATGCAGGCGCTCCAGATGTCGATGGCGTTCATCCTGCCGAGCGTTTTCTTCTCCGGCTTTATTTTCCCGCGCGAGACGATGCCGGCCATCTTCTACGCCCTCGGCGCCGCCATGCCGACGACCTACTTCATCGCGCTGATGCGCGCCATCATCCTGCGTGGCGCGACCTTCCTCGAATACTGGCCCTCGCTCGCGATTATGTCCGCCATGGCCGTGGCGTTGTTCTGCGTCTGTGCGGTCCGTTTCCAGAAGAAGATCGGGTAGCAGCGCCGAGGTGCGCCTGCTGGGGCGCACGCGCGGCGTCCTCGTCCGGGGAGCGGCCCGGTTCTTCTCTCCCCCTTGCGCTTGCCTTCCATGGTAAGCTCCTCGCATCCATGGAAATCATCCCCAGTTCGCCCAGTTTCCCAACCGGCCTGCGGGTCCACCCCGTCCGTCTGGTCCTCGGCATCATTGCGCTCATCGGGATCGTCGTCGTGCTCTTCTCGATGATTTTTGGCTTCGTCTCGATCCCGACCAATTCCCTCGGTCTGAAGCTGCGTTTCGGCGCTTACCTGAAAACGGAAACCCCGGGGCTTTCCTACGCCCTTCCGTATGTCGACGAGATCATCATCATCCCCACGCAACGCCTCCTAAAGCTGGAGTTCGGCTTCGCCACAAGAAACACGACCAACATTTTTCAGGGTGATGCCGACCCGTCGGACACCGAGACCATGATCACCGGCGACCTGAACACCGCACTCGTTCCGTGGGTTGTGCAATATCGAATCATCGATCCCAAAATGTATCTCTTCGGCGCGCGCGAACCGGAGAAGACTCTGCGCGATCTCTCGGAAAGCGTGATGCGGGAGGTCATCGGCGATCGCACCGTGGATGAAGTGCTGACGATTGGCCGGCACGATATTGAAACCTCCGCGCTCGACCGCCTCATCATTCTGTGCGGCGAATACGGGCTCGGTTTGCAGATTCAGCAGGTGCAGCTTGCGACCGTGCGACCGCCTTCGGTCGTGCAGGCTGCCTTCAATGAAGTAAACCAGTCGCAGCAGGAAAAGCAGACCGCGATCAACCAGGCCTGGGCGGTCTACAATGATGCAGTCCCGAACGCACGCGGGCAGGCCAAGGGCCGTGAGAAACAAGCGGAAGCGTATGCCTTTCGCCGCACCAATCAGGCGAAGGGTGATGCCGACAAGTTCAATCTGCTCCTGGCCGAATATCGGAAAGCGCCCGAAGCCACCAGGCGTCGCCTTTATCTTGAATCAATGGAAGCGATCATGCCCGCGCTGCAGAAGAAGGTGATCGTGGACGACAGCATCAAAGGCATTTTGCAGACATTGCCCCTCGGGCAGCCGGAAGAAACCAAGGGGGTACGCTAATATGGCCATGCATCCAAATTCCTACGTCGCGCCGGCTCCGCTCCGTTTTCTGCAGAGCCGCTTCATGATGCTGCTCGGCCTCTTCGTCCTTTTCACGGCGTTGAAATGGGGCGCGCTGCTTTTCGTCGTGCACCAATACGAGACGGTCATCGTGACGCGGTTCGGCAAAGCCGTTCGGACCGAAACAACGCCCGGTCTGAAGGTCATGATTCCGTTGATCGATAAGATCCACCGCTTCGATAATCGCATCCTGGCCTGGGAAGGACCGCCCACCGAGTGCCCCACGAAAGACAAGCTTTACATAATCGTCGATTCCTTCGCGCGCTGGCGGATTAGCGATCCGCTCCTTTATTACAACCGCTTGAATGACGAACGCAGCGCGCTTTCGCGCCTCGACGACATCCTTATTAGCGAAACGCGCACCGCGGTCGCCACGCATGACCTGGTCGAGATCATCCGCGTCACCAAAGGCCGGGAACCGCTCCGCGATGAAGCGATGGAAGAGAGCGGTACCATCCTTCCGAGCACCATTCCCGATATCACCCTCGGCCGGGGTGAGATCGAAAAGCAAATCACCGAACGTGCCCGGGAAAAGATCGCCGACTTCGGGATCGAGCTGCTCGATCAACGTTTCAAGCGCAGCAAATATAACCCGGCTGTTGCCGCCAAGATCAACGACCGGATGTCGAGCGAGCGTCACCAGATCGCAGCGCGCTTCCGTTCCGAGGGCAAAGGCGAAGCGGCGAACATCAGCGGCCAAAAGGAGAGCGAGGTCGCTTCGATCACGTCTACCGCGAACAAGCTCGCGCTGAAAATCGAGGGTGAAGCCGACGCCGAAGCGGCCCGCATTTATACCGCGGCCTTGAATACGCCCGAAGCGCAGGATCTTTATCTATTCCAGCGCAGTCTCGAGGTCGCGAAAGCCGCCTTTAAAGAGGACACCACCGCGGTGATCTCGACCAACAGCGATCT
>JACCXA010000118.1 GCA_013697365.1 Chthoniobacterales bacterium | reverse complement strand
AGCACCGGGCCATCGAAGGCATCCTTCGAGATGGGCAGGAGCTCAACGGCGCGTTTGCCGAAACGAATCGCTTCGTCCTTATGCCCAAGCGCTGCGTGCACCAATCCAAGTAGCGCCATCGGTTCTGCATCCTCCGGACAACAGTCCCGATCGAGCTCGGCCTCGCGAAGGGCCTTTTCGAATTCTTCGCGTGCAGCTTTCTCGTCGCTGCTCGCCAGCGCGACCAAGCCTTCATACCACGCGCGCGGGAACGGATAGCTGTCGATTGTGCCCGCCGTCCCCCCCACCCCCGGATCGTTGAACCTCTCATGCGTCGAGCCGCGCAGAACTCGGGCCGCTTCCGCATGGTCCCGCTCCATCAGGCTGACCCGTATTGCCACCAGCGTAACTCCTCCGCCCGGATCAAACGCGCGCGGAATACCTCGCAGGGCGGCCCGGAGCGGCTGCGTGTCACCGCGCGCGCGCAGATCGATCGCCCCCTGCGCGAGAGAGAAAAAATGCGCATTGGGATTCACCCTCAAGCCTTCCTCCATCCCCCGTTGCGCCTCGCGATGCCGGCCGTGGAACGAGTAAGTCTCCGAGAGATTCCAAATCACCGACGTGTTCCGCGGATCCAACTCCCGCGCCTTCTCCAGATTGCGAATTGCGTCCGGCCATCGTCCCTGGCGGCGATCAACCGCGCCGATGGCGTCCCATACCTCTGCATCGTTCGGCGTGGCGCGCCGCGCGATTTCCAATTCCGCGCGCGCGCCTTCGTAGTCGCGGTAACCAAAGTAATGATAGAAGGCCAGGGCGAGGTGCGCGTCACCCAAATCTGGCTGCAAGTGCAGTGCTTTTTCCGCGGCGGTTTTCGCGCTCGTCAAACGTTCCGACCGTTTATCGAAGCCGAACCAGTAGAGCTCGCAATGCCAGCGCGAAGTCAGAGAATAGGCCAGCGCGAACTCCGGGTCGCGAGTGACCGCCTGCTCGAGGAATCGGATCGCCTTTTCCCCATTTTCACGAGGATCTCCTGACCCGCTCCAGCGGAAAAGATCGCGCGCGCGAAGGTAATTTTCGTAGGCTTCCAGATCCGCGGTGGAATGAATGAGAAGGCTCGCTTTTTCGTGTGGCGAGAGATTGGCCTGCAACGCGACCGTGATGCGCTCGGCCAGCTCGCTTTGCAAAGCGAAAAGGTCAGTCAGGTCGCGGTCGAAAGTGTCCGCCCAAATGTGCGCATCTGTCCGGGCATCGATCAGCTGCACGTTTACGCGCACACGATTTCCGGCGCGCCGGACGGTGCCTTCGAGGATGTTCGCAACGCCCAAGGCCACGCCGATCTCGCGCAGGTTGCGCGTTCCGGTGCGATACTGCCGCACGGAAGTTCGGCTGATGACCTTCAGGTCGGCGATCCTGGCCAGGTTCGCCAGCACGTCATCCTGGATGCCGTCTGCGAAATACTCGTTCTGTTGATCATCGGTCAGGTTTTCGAACGGCAGGACGGCGATGCTCTTTTCCGGAATCACAGCTTCTGAAAAGCTTGCGGGCGCAACCGGATGCGAGGGCTCGCCGACCTCGCGGATGTCTTCTGTCCGCTTGACTCCTTCCGGCGTGAGATCGAAGGCCCAGGCCAGAAGCAACGCGACCGGAAAGCCGAGCGCGAGGAGCATAATAACCAGGCGCACGGCCCAGTCCGGGATTTGGAGGAAGGGAAAAACCTGAGTCGCAATTTGCACGAGCAACCAGGCGACGACCGCGTAGGCAATTGCCACCCGGTAGACTTTGCGCCGTTTAAGCTCGGCCAGGAAACTCTTCACCTTCACTGCGCCTCAGAGATGACGGTGAGCGCGAAGCAAGTCAATGTGCCAGCGTCCCGATGCGCCCCGAATACCCAATGTCTCAAGCCGCTCGCGATGAACGCACCGCGCTCATCGCGGGTTTTGCCGCCTTTGGTTTTTGGGGGATCATCCCGGTCTACTGGAAATTCCTCCAGATGGTGCCTGCGGCGGAAATCCTCGCGCATCGCTTCATCTGGACGACGGCCTTTCTCGCAGGGCTGCTGAGCTGGCAAGGGCGCTGGCCGGAAGTGCGCGAGGCCATGCGCTCACGGCGCGCCCAACTCTTCTGCCTCGCGAGCGGTCTGGCGATTTCGCTGAACTGGCTCACTTTCATCTGGGCCGTGAACGTCAATCGGGTGCTCGAAACAAGCCTCGGCTATTTCATGACGCCGCTCGTAAACGTGCTCTTCGGGGCGATCTTTCTGCGGGAACGCCTGACACGTTTGCAGTTTGCGTCAGTGCTTCTGGCGTCTCTCGCTGTCCTGCTGCTCACCCTCGGCTACGGCCGCTTTCCCTGGATCGCCGTCGTTCTTTGCTGCTCCTGGGGCCTCTATGGCTTGTTGCGCAAACTCGGAGGCACCGCGGCTATCCCGGGATTGTTCTTTGAGACTGTCATTCTGACGCCGGTCGCGATCGGTTATCTCTTCATGTTGCAAGGCAGAGGCACCATCTTTTTTGGGCCGCAGCATTGGGGCGCTTCGCTCATCCTGATTAGCACTGGCATTGTCACCGGTCTGCCGCTGGTCTGGTTCGGCCATGCCGCGCGCCATCTGCGGATGACGACCGTCGGCTTCCTGCAATATCTGGCGCCCACCGGCTCGTTTTTTCTGGGCGTGTTCCTCTATCACGAGCCGTTCACGAAAGCGCATTTGCTAACGTTCGCTCTCATCTGGGTGGCGCTTGCCATTTTCACCTCAGAAACGATCCGGCTCTGGCGTGCGAAGCGAACACCGCTGGAATGCGCGCCTCCGTTAGCGGACTAACCTGCGTTCAGGTCGCGCCGGGAGCCTATTCGATTGCGACCGGATGACGCTGCCCTATCTTCCGGGCCGATGTGGAGTGAAGACGATTTTCAATATGCGGCGGAGAACACAGAGGTGATTCTCGCGCCCACGCAGAATATCGCCACCTTCGGCTCCACTAGTTTTCGTTTCTATTTGATCTCCGAGTTAATGGATCAAGTTAACGAGGTTCGCGTGCGCGATGGCCGCATTCACGCGGAGCGCCCCCAGATCGTTACGCCCGACCATTACGCCTCCCTCCTCCTGGACGGGTTTGGTGAAAAAGCGCAGCGCTTCGTCGATCAACTGCGCGAGCGGAGCCGTAACTTCGCGGTTCTGCGCTACGGCTTTCAGTTCCGGAAGACCGATGTGACGGAGAAAACGGTTCGCGAATCGGTCGAAACAGTGATCGCTCGCACCAAAGCCCAGGTCGAGAAATCCGAGGAGCCAATGAGCGCGGTTATCCAGGGTGTGGACGATGCTTGGGAAGTTTGCCTGTTGAAATTCACGATCGATCTGATCGAGCGTTCTTCGGGTGGCAACGTCCGGGACTTCAAGCGGCGCGGCTTAATCTGATCACGCGGCGGTGAATTTGATCCGAAAACTTTTCGCGGCCGGATATTCGATCGTCGTCCTGCTTTTTGTTTGCTGCGCGTTTGCCCTGATTGGTTTTGCGGTTCTCGAGCTGTGGCATGGGCTGAATCCGCGGGAGGTTTTGCCCTTACCGAAAAGGTTCAATTCAATCCTCGAATGCATTGCTTTGCTGACCATCGCCGTGGCCGCGCTCGAATTGGGGCAAACGATTCTTGAAGAAGAAGTGAAACGAGTGGCGCAGATGAGCGCCCCCACACGGGTGCGGCGCTTTCTCTCCCGCTTCCTGGTCGTCGTGATCGTCTCGCTCGCGATCGAATCGCTCGTCGCAGTTTTTCAGTTCATGCACGGGGACACATCGAAACTCCCGCAGGCCGCCATGATTGCCTTCGGCACCGCCGCCCTCCTGGCCGCTTGGGGCGTCTTCATTAGGTTGAACAAGAGCGCGGAGGAACTGGAACCTGAAGCGATGGAGGAAGCCAAGAGTGAGGACCAGAAGGTCAGCTAGCGTCCGGCAGCAGAAAGACAGCCCGAGAGCGAGCGCTTACCGCACCTTGTAGCGCCGCATCAGCTTAAGGAAGCGGAGTGTATCGCGGATCGGATGAATGCTGCTGACTTCATCAGAATAAACGGTGCTGATCGGCACCGACGCGATCCGATGGCCCTGGCGGCTGATCATGATAAGCATTTCGGTTTCATACTCGAAGTGCCCAGTGCCGTGGAGGAGAAGCGGGAGGACGTCCGCGTGAAGCATCCGAAAACCGCATTGCGTGTCCGGA
Organism: Chthoniobacterales bacterium; assembly: GCA_013697365.1. GTDB lineage: Bacteria > Verrucomicrobiota > Verrucomicrobiia > Chthoniobacterales > UBA10450 > JACCTI01. The sequence goes on along the minus strand of JACCXA010000118.1, from coordinate 10,257 downwards.
ATTTCCTGACCGCAGAGCCGGCTGATCGTCTTGCTCATGTGACGGTTCACCACCTTCCGGACGAAGGGCATCCGCTCGAGATCATTCATCCGCGTGCCCACGAGAAGCTGAGCGCCATGCCCGGCCGCAGTCGTGAAGCGCCCGATCTCTTCGGGTAAATGCTGGCCATCGGCGTCAAGAATGATGACGTGTTTGAAGCCGCCGCGCTCCAGCCAGTGGCGCAACCCCGTCTTGATCGACTCGCCTTTGCCGCGGTTTCGTTCGTGCACGATGACTTCAGCGCCCGCCGCGCGTGCCCGAGCCACGGTCTCATCCGTCGAACCGTCATCCACCACCAGCACGTGATCGATCTGCGCGAGTGTGCGTTTCACAACATCGCCGACGTGCTTCTCCTCCTGGTACGCCGGTATCACGGCGGCAACGTTTTGGCGATGGACCGCGCCCGCGCCTGCCGACTCCTCCATCGTCAACGGACGACAGGATGGAAATCCGCGGCGTGATAGGAGCTGCGCACAAGCGGCCCTGAAGCGACGTGCGAGAAACCTTTCGCGCGCCCAATTTGGCCATATGCCTCAAAGCGCTCAGGGGTGACGAATTCGACCACAGGCAGGTGCGTCGGCGTTGGCCGCAGGTACTGGCCCATTGTTAGCACCTGACAGCCCACGGCCCGCAGGTCGTCCATCGTTTGAAATAACTCCGGCTCGGTCTCACCCAGCCCCAGCATCACTCCGCTCTTCGTCACCACCTGGGGCGCAATCTCTTTCGCCTTCCGCAGGACTTCGAGCGAGGTGCGATACTTGGCGCGCGAACGGACTACGGGCGTTAACCGTTCCACCGTCTCCATGTTGTGATTGAAAATCTCGGGGCCGGCATCTGTTACGATTTCAATGCACCAATCCTGCGCGTGGAAATCCGGTACCAGCACTTCGATGATGATCGACGGGTCCATCTCCCGGACTGCCGCAATCGTGCGCGCGAAGTGATTCGCGCCGCCATCTTTCAGGTCATCACGTGCTACTGCGGTTATAACGACATGCTTCAAGCCCATCCGGCGCACGGCTTCGGCTACGCGTTCCGGCTCATCTTCCTCCAGGGCAAAAGGCTTCGCCGTACTGACAGCACAAAATCCGCAGGCCCGCGTGCAGCGTTCGCCCGCGATCATGACCGTGGCTGTGCCCTGACTCCAACACTCCCATCGGTTCGGGCACTGCGCGCTTTCGCAGACGGTGTGCAGGCGCAGGTCCGAGATTAGCGCTTTAGTCGAGAAAAAGACCGGGTTTGACGGTAGGCGCACCTTGATCCAGGGCGGCTTCTGCGCCTGGTGCAACGCCGGATCGATCTTCGCGCAGGACATCCCGCCGAAGCTATTCGTCCGAGGGAGGAAACGCAAACTATGGAGCGAGTCCGCGTTCGATGTTCGATGTTTGCTTCTTGAACTCCAAAGAAGGTCGAACATCGAAGGCTATCTTCGCGGCTCGCGAGGCTCCTGCCTCCAGACAGCTACAACCTCCGCCTGTCCGAAAGCGCCTGATAAAGCGTCAACTCATCCGCGGACTCGAGCCCTCCGCCAGCCGGCAAGCCGTGCGCGATCCGCGTGATCGTGACCGGCAGCATCTTCAAAAGCTCGACGATGTAATTCGTGGTCGCTTCGCCCTCCACATCCGCGGCCAGCGCCAGGATAACCTCACTAAATCCTCCGCCTCGCACACGCTCCACCAACGGACCGATGCGCAAATCCTCCGGCGCCACATGATCAAGCGGCGAGATCCGCCCGCCTAACGAATGATATCGGCCGCGGAAAGCGCTCGTTCTTTCCAACGGCAGAATGTCGGTAGCCTGCTCGACGACGCAGAGCTGATCGACAACTCGCGCGGGGTCGGAGCAAATCTCGCACAGCGTCTCCATGGTAAAGAAGCCGCAATCCGTGCAGGGCCGCACCGTGCCCCGCGTGGTCGCAATGGCCCGCGCTATCATGTCGGGCTGTTCGCCGCGCGCCTGCACCATCCAAAGCGCAATCCGCTCCGCCGAGCGCGGCCCGACGCCCGGCATTCCACGCAGCTGGGCGATTAATTCCCGGATCGCGACCGGATACTCGGTCTTCTTCACAACCCGTCCTTAATACTCGAGTGGTGAATCGACCAAATGAAGCGCGAGCGGTTCCAGGCGCCGCACGTAGAGTTGCAGTGGCGCGTCGTTCTGCTCGTTAGGCCCGCGCGCTTTCTGGAATTGCGAGTAAGCCTCGGCCCAGCGCTTCTCCCGGTAGAGCACAACGCCGTTCCAGAAAAAATCACGACGCGCGATTTCGTCGGGCGAGGCCTCCGTCGCAAGTTTCAAAGGCTCATATATTTCATGCCGCTCCCGCGCGTCGACCCCGCTGAGGAAGTCGATGGGGCGCGCGATGATCGCATTGCTGGCCAGCTCGAAAGTGCGCGGCCCGATCAGGATGCGCGAGCCATAAAAGCGGTTCGCGATGCAAAAACGGCGAGCCAGCTCCACCGGCTCGCCCGTGGCGAAGAGATTGGCCCGCTCTTCCTGGTGCAGCGGCACGACAATCATCGTGCCCGAGCTAATCCCCATGTGGACGTTGAATTTCTTGAAGCACCCGTCCTTGCTCTCGTCGCGCATTTTCTCAAAAGACTCGAGGAGGAGAAGCGCGTGCCGGGTCGCTTTCTCCGCCTGGCCGGAATCTTCCACAGGAAAACCAAAGACCGCTACGACACCTTCGCCGGTGACCGTTTCGATATAGGCGCCCGCCTTCAGAAACGAAGCGGTGGCGTGCCGGACGAACTTATCAGTAATCTCCGCCAAGAGCGCCGGCGGGCAGTCGTCCGCCAGATCGTGCTTGTTTGCGATATCGCAAACTACCGCGGTGCCCTGGTAGCTCTTTGGGCTCGCTTCAAACGTCAGCTCGCCGGAGGTAAAGCGCGCGATCTGTTCTTCCGAAAGCCGGTTACCGAAAAAATCCCGCGCCACGTGCAAACCACTGCGGCGCGTGCTGACGGCGGCAACCGCATGCGCTGCGCCTATTCCCAATGCGACCGCAAGCACGGCGGGGAGAGGTTGAAAGAAAGTTTGATAGAGCCGGCAAATCCAGCAAAGGACCAGGAGCTCTACGACCAGCCCCCCGAGAACCCAGCTCACTTTCGACTTCTGCGTGCTCGTCATCACGAGCCAGACCGTCCCGAACGAGAGGACAACAATGAGAACGTACTGCAGTGCCGCACCGACAACCCGGTTTGGCTCGCTCCCGGCAAGTGCAGTTTCCACCGCCTGCTCGAGAGGCTGAAGCCATCCACTGGCACGCGCAGCAATGAGGATCGCGCTGATGATCGCGCCAAGAATAAGCGCGACGAGGGACGAGCGTTTCACCGGGAGATTGCTCGCAATCTTTCTAGGCGGAGGCAAGAGGATAGTGCGAGCGCACTACCAACTCGCTCAGGAACTTGTCCGGCGCCTCGATCGCTTCGCGCGGCAGAACGAAGCTGCCATGCCCCGTGTTTTTCTGCACGAGGCTGAGGCCGAACTGGTAGTCCTTAAAGAGGTGCGCGCAGAGTTCCGGCATCGTCATGCGCTCGGCCTGCGCGCGCTCCACCAACAGTTGCATCGCGCCCTCGTCGAAACTGATTTCCAAACCGTGTTCCGCCTTGAACTGATCCGAAAAGATCCGCGCTTGCTGGGTCATGGAAGCTTCTTCCTGCTTGCTGCCCTCCGCCATGAGGCGGTCCAGGACCTTCTTCGGCTCGCGCACTAACTCGGTCGAAACGCGGAGCTGCGTCAGGCCCGAACCGGCAAGGTGATATTTGTAATCGCGGAAGAGCTTCTCCCAAACGGTCAGCAAACCGCGCGCGCCCGTTTTTTCCTTCGCCGCTTCCTCAGCAATCAAGCGCAGTGCTTCGTCTTCGAAGCTGATTTCGATGCCGTAAGCGCGAAAAGCCCGTTCATATTGCCGAAGGATGCTGCCCTCTGAGAACTTCATTATCTGGTAGAGATCGTCGGCCGTGAGTTCCTCGCAGACGACGCGCACCGGCAACCGCCCAATGAACTCCGGCTCGAACCCGTACTCGATGAAATCCTGGGTGCGAACGAACTGGAAAAGTTCGTTATCCATCACCGGGCGCGGCTTGTTGTTGAACCCAATCTGCCCCTGAGTCAGACGTTGCGAAACCTGCTGCTTCAGGCGTTCGAACGCGCCGCTCACCACGAAGAGGATGTGCCGGGTGCTGATCGTCTCGCGCTTGGCTTTTCCGCCACGCTTCTGGAATTCGAACGCGGCTTGCAGTTGAGATTGGAGATCGTTGGCGCTGCGCAAAGGAACATCCGTTTCCTCCATCAATTTCAACAATGTCGTCTGCACGCCGCGGCCGCTTACATCCCGGCCCGAGAGATGCGAAGCCGCCGCGATCTTGTCGATTTCATCGATGTAGATAATGCCGAACTGCGCTCGCTCGACGTCGCCATCCGCCTTCTGCACAAGCTCGCGCACCAGGTCCTCGACGTCGCCGCCGACGTAACCGGTCTCGCTGAACTTCGTCGCGTCCGCTTTCACGAACGGCACTTTCACCAGTTCCGCGATGTGCTTGATCAGGTAAGTCTTCCCCACGCCAGTCGGCCCGACGAGGATAACGTTCTGCTTCGCGTATTCCGTGCTTTCGGCGCGCGCAGCATCCTCCCGCTCAAGGCGGCGCTGATAGTTGACGTGGTTGTAATGATCACAAACAGCGATCGCCAGGACCTTCTTCGCTTCATCCTGTTTGATCACGAAGCGATCGAGATGTGCCTTGATGTCGCGCGGGAGAAAATCGAAAGCGAAGTCGTCCGGCTCATCCGCGGCCGGCTTTTCATCACTGCCGGCTTCGGCCGTTTCGGGCTGCGTAAAAGTCGCGAACGAAACCTTGTCTCCGAAGTTCGTTTTCATGAACTCCGAGAGCTTCGATTTCAATTCTTCAGGGGATGGGAATGGCGGGTTTTGCTCCATGAGGAAGCGCCGTCGAGGGTCGAAAGGCGAGCGCTGGAGAACCTATCACCCCGAGCCGATGTGTAAACTTGCCAGCGCCACCGCGGGCGTTTCCCAGCTCGACTGTAACCTTCTGCGAAGCGCTGCGTTTGTAGTGTATGATGATTTCCGCCATGGCTCCTCCCGCAGAGCAACTCACGGTTGCGCTCACCTCCACCCTCGTGGCCAATCTTGGCGCTTTTCAGGGTTTCGCGCGCAAGCGCCTCAACAACGACGAGCTGGCTGCCGATGCCGTCCAGGAAAGCCTGTATCGCGCTCTCAAGGCGAAGAAGTCGCTTACCGACGACAAAAACCTCCTGGCTTGGTTCTACCGCATCCTTCGTAACGTCCTCACAGACCTGCATCGTCGAGGCGCGACGCGCTCAGCGGCATTGCAGCGGTTCGCTCACGAGCAGCCGAATGGGCAGGAGGAGGGGAAGGAATTGCACGACGCAGTTTGCGGCTGCTTCAAGAGCTTGCTCCCCACCCTATCCCCGGAATACGCGGGAGTGCTGCAGGCCGTTGACTTGGATGGCCTGACGTCGACGGAGGCTGCGGATCGACTCGGCATTACGCGCGGGAACTTGAAGGTCCGGCTGCATCGCGCGCGTCGTCAGCTGCGGGAACGGCTGAAGCAAACCTGCAAGATTTGCGCGACTCACGGCTGCCTCCATTGCACCTGCGCCAGCTGAATGACTTCAATGAAGACAACTGAAGTCCCTCACGAAGAACATTCCTGCTGCGCGCACGAGCACACCGCGCCTGCGGTGGAGCCATCAGCGAAGGCGAAGTATTTCTGCCCGATGTGCGCAGGCGTGGAAAGCGACAAGCCTGGCACGTGCCCGAAATGCGGGATGGCGCTGGAATCCGCCACGCCGCAGCTCGCGCAAACGAAGACCATCTACACCTGCCCGATGCATCCGGAGGTTGAGCAGGATCATCCGGGCGACTGCCCGAAATGCGGGATGGCTCTGGAGCCGAAGACGATCACGGCTGAGCCGGAAGATGACGGCGAGCTTCGTGACATGACGCGGCGGCTCTGGATCGGCGGGGTGCTCGCATTGCCAGTGTTCCTGCTCGCGATGGGACACCTGGTCCCGAACGCGCCGCACTGGATGATGGGCAACGTTTCGCGCTGGGCACAATTTACCCTCTCCACGCCGGTGGTGATTTGGGCCGGGTGGCCATTCTTTGTCCGCGGCTGGCGCTCCCTGCTCTCGCGCCATCTGAATATGTTCACACTCATCGCGATCGGGGTGGGCGCGGCCTACCTCTTTAGCGCCGTGGCGATGCTCGCGCCGGGAGTGTTTCCGGAATCGATGCGGCACGAAGGCGGAGTCGGGATCTACTTCGAAGCGGCCGCGGTCATTGTCGTGCTCGTCTTGCTCGGGCAAGTGCTGGAGCTTCGGGCGCGCAGCCGCACCGGCAGCGCGATTCGCGCGCTGCTCGATCTCGCGCCGAAAACCGCGCGCCTCATCCTGGATGACGGGGAACACGAAATTCCGCTGGCGGAAGTTCAGTCCGGCGCCCGGCTGCGCGTGCGGCCGGGCGAGAAGATTCCAGTAGATGGCGTCGTCCTCGAAGGGCGATCGGCGATCGACGAATCGATGCTCACGGGCGAGGCCATGCCGGTTGAGAAAGGCAAAGACGAAGCAGTCACCGGCGGAACTATGAACGGCACCGGCAGCTTCATCATGGAAGCGCAGCGCGTCGGCGGCGAGACGATGCTCTCGCGCATCGTGCAAATGGTGGCGGACGCGCAACGCAGCCGCGCGCCGATCCAGGGGCTCGCGGATCGCATCGCGGCCTATTTTGTTCCGGCGGTGCTCTTGATTGCCGCGCTTACCTTCGGCCTCTGGCTCTGGGTTGGACCGGAGCCGCGCCTGGCATACGCCATCGTCAACGCGGTCGCCGTCCTCATCATCGCCTGCCCCTGCGCGCTCGGTTTGGCGACGCCAATGTCGATCATGGTCGGCGTTGGCCGCGGCGCGCAGGCGGGTGTGCTGGTGAAGAATGCGGAAGCGCTCGAGCGCCTGGAAAAAGTCACTACGCTCGTGGTAGATAAGACCGGCACGCTCACGGAAGGCAAACCACGATTGCTGGCGGTCCGTCCCGTCGCGGGCGTCGACGCGGCCGATCTTGTCGCCCATGCTGCGGCGGTCGAACAATCGAGCGAGCATCCGCTGGCCAGCGCAATCGTGACGGGGGCAAAGGAGCGCGGGCTCACGTTGCCCGACGCGACAGATTTCACTTCGACCACGGGCGGCGGCGTCCGCGCCCGCGTCGGGGGACGGACGGTCCACGTCGGCACACAGCAGTTCCTCGAAAGCGAAAAAGTCGCGGGCGCGCAGGCTCTCGCCGCAGAAGCGGAGTCGCTGCAGCGCGACGGTCAGACGGTTGTCATCGTCGCGCTTGATGAACGAGCAGCCGGTCTGCTCTCGGTGGCTGATCCGATCAAATCATCAACGCGCGCGGCGATAGCAGCGTTGCATCAGCGCGGCTTGAAGATCGTCATGATGACAGGCGACAACCAGCACACGGCCGCAGCCGTCGCGCGGCAGATCGGCCTCGATCGCGTGGAAGCCGGAGTCGCTCCCGGCGACAAACACGCGCGCGTGGAAGCATTGCGCGCCAGCGGCGAAGTCGTCGCGATGGCGGGCGACGGCATCAACGACGCGCCCGCCCTCGCTGCCGCGGATGTCGGGATTGCGATGGGCACCGGCACCGATGTCGCGATCGAAAGCGCCGGTATTACTTTGCTGAAGGGCGATCTCACCGGCATCGCGAAAGCGATCACGCTCAGTCGCGCCGTGATGTCGAATATTCGGCAAAACCTCTTCTTCGCTTTCATCTACAACGCGCTCGGTATCCCGATCGCCGCCGGCCTGCTCTATCCGATCTTCGGCCTGCTCCTTAGTCCCATCATCGCCGGGGCAGCCATGAGCCTGAGTTCTGTCTCGGTCATCGCCAATGCGCTGCGACTGCGCACGGTGAAACTCGAAGGCTAAGCGCGCCGGTGGCCGGTAAGCGGGAAGAATGAACCTATGGGTGTTATTCGCGGGCAGTTTCCTCGCAGCGACCTTGCTCCCTGGGGGCTCAGAAGCCGTGCTCTTCGCCGTCCTGAAAACGAATCCGCAGATTTACTGGCCGGCCATCGCCGTCGCGACACTCGGGAACACGCTCGGCGGCATGTCATCCTATCTGATCGGCCGCCTTCTCCCGTCACGCGGTGAGATAAGAGGCCTGGAAAGAGTTCGTCGGCACGGAAGTCCTATTTTGCTGCTTTCGTGGGTTCCGATTATCGGCGACGCCTTCTGTGTCGGCGCGGGCTGGTTACGTTTGCCTCCGCTCTCCGCGGCGGCGTTCATGGCGGCCGGCAAGCTTGGAAGGTATCTCGTTGTCGCGTATCTCGCCGTTTAACGGCCTCGCGGCGTTGCAGCCGCACTCGTTAGGCACGCGCGCGAACGGCTTGCGTGACCGTGCGAGCCGCCGATCATTTCGGGATTCGTCCCAATTAGCCATCCTCATGAATACAACGCGCCTCAAGATCCTTACCGTTCTTTCTGCCCTCGCCCTCTGCGTCGGCACGAGCCTCGCCGCCGATCTTCCGCCCGAGGACAAACAGTTCCTGGCTGGCTACGAGAAAGTCCGGTCAGCCCTCGCGACGGATGATTTGAATGGTGCCAAACAAGCAGCCGTGGAGTTGGGCGAAGCCGGATCGGCCTTCGCCCAGAGTGAGAAGATTGACGCGGCGCGCGCGGAGTTTTCGAAACTGAGTGAGCGCGCGGTCCAGCTCGGACGCGGGCAGAGTGGCTACTATGTCGTGAATTGCCCGATGCTGAGGAAAGAGTGGCTCCAGCCTTCCGGTAAGATCTCGAATCCATACGCCGGCAAATCAATGCCGGAATGTGGCTCGATCCGGAAGTAAGTCGCGCAGCGCGAGCGAGCGGCTCGCGCCGAGCGCGCTGGACCATTGAGGACCAGACAGCCGCAAGCACTCCCTACGCGCGGGAGCAAGCGGGGCCGCGAACGCAAAGAGCCGGCACCTTTCGATGCCGGCTCAGATTAGCGGGTCCGGCAACGCTCACGCGGAGCGGTCCGACCCAGAGGTTGCGCTACTTCTTGTCGCCCTCCTTCATCCCGTCCTTCATCATGGTGCCGTCCATCATCACCATGTCGCCGTCTTTCAACGACATTTTCTTGCCGTCTTTCATCGTCATGGAGCCGTCGGTCATGACCTTGCTGCCATCTTTCATGGTCATGTCTTTATCCATGGCCATTTCCTTGCCGTCTTTCATCATCATCATCTTGCCGTCCTTCATGTGGACGCAGTCCTTCATTTTATCACCGGCGAAACCGGTGCTGAGAAAGGAGAGGCCGATGACGACAACTACGAGTGCTTTCAATAACGCTTTCATGTGAGTTCTTTCTAGATTGTTTGGTTTTGTGAGCCTGCACACGCTCGGGGGTCAAAAAGAGCCGAGCGGGAAATCCGTTCCGCCACGGGCGCTACGGATCGAGTCGAAATCCTGGAGCGATTCAGGGAGGCAGGGAGAAATGCCATCCCCCGCTCTCTTGGTGTGCGCTTGTCCGTAGCGCTCCCGCTTCGCTGGGCGAGCCCGTGTCACGCATGCTCATCAAAAGTTAATCGAGTCTGGCCTGGCTCAAGCGCTTACGATTTGCGTGACTGAACGTCACCAGCGCTGGCCGCCTCGCCGGAGCGGCAGAATAGTTGTTGAACGAAATCGGACCTGCCACGACTAACTCTCCGTGAAGCCGTCGCCGATCCTCCGCTTTCTTCGGGTGACCGTCTCGCTCGTCGCAGTTGCGACGTGGTTCCATGCTTCAAATCATTGCGCGTTGGCCAGGATACTGCCGACGCCCGCGCTTTCACCTTCGGAACACGTTTCTTGCCATACACAGGAAACGCCGGCCGAGAGCGATGAGAAGGGCGCTGCTTGCCTTGATCTGCGCTGCTGCAAATCGCTCTCCGCCCCGTCGCTGGCCTTGGCCAAAAGCATGCTTCACGGCGACCTCGCTTATTACACCGCGAAGGATTATCTCGAGACCGCCACCTACTCTCTTTCGACAGAACATGACGCGCCCATCGCCGAGCTGGACACTGGTCCACCGGAGCGCGACTCGTTCGCCGAAGCGGTCCTGCAGCGGAGCCTTCTGGCTCACGCTCCTCCTCTCGCCTAAAGACTGACGTTCCTGCGTTCGCAGGTCGTGCAGTCTTTTTTTGTGCCGGCGCGCTGTCTCGC
>JACCXA010000090.1 GCA_013697365.1 Chthoniobacterales bacterium | reverse complement strand
GTGTGCATGCCCAGCAGCGTCACTCGGTCGGACACCCGTGTGCCAAACTCCTGCGCCACCTGCCGCGCCGGCATCGCCAGTTGCATCGCCGTCTTCCCACCTTCGAGCGCAACCTCCTTCAGGATCGACGGCGGCATCGGCTTCGCCGCCTTCATCGTGTCCGGGGCGACCCCGAGCGTAACTCCGAAGTTTGGATTGCTGTCGGCATCGATCGCCCAAACGCTCTGTCCCCGTTCAGCGAGCAGTCGAGTCAGAATGCCTGCGATTGTCGTTTTCCCGCTGCCGCCCTTGCCTGCGATTGCTATTTTCATCTGTTGCACGAACGCACTGCAGCGCACCTGCGGCAACTTGTCCGTCGTACCCCTCCATCGCGCTTGAGCGCGTTTGTCGCGTCTAAAGCGGACGAGCTTGAACATCGGCAAACGTGTTCCTACTTACGTTCCTGCTTCTCCTCGTTGCGGACGTAAAACCCTGCGGATCAGAGAGGTGGAGGCGAGGGGAGTCGAACCCCTGTGCTCGAAGCTATCCACACATGCTTCTACATGTTTAGCCGGTGATTTATTTTTAGGGAGCCGAAGGCTGCGCCGCGATTGTCCAGGAGTGCTTCGACCACGTTTCGCTCAACTGCAGTAAGTTCAAAAGTAGTCGGACACGTGACGCCTCAAAAAACCAGCGAGTGGCCGGCGGTAACGGCGAGTAAGGGGCCGAGCGTCACGCCTTGCATGAACCATGACTGGTTGAAGGTCAGGAGCGCTCCCGTTCCGATCGTTTTGAAACCAAAGTCGGCCCCTGCGACAGGCGAAAGGTCGACCGGCTGGAAATCGTTGCCTGCCAGATCGATCAACGGCGGCGCGTTGTCCCGGCGCTGAATCTCGTCGAGCAAGAGGACGCGATACTGAGCTCGCTCGGTCGGGTATTCGCCCGACTTCGGAATCAAATCCGCCGGCGCCTCCGGATCAAAAGCAGCTTCGCGTTCCGGGAAGAAGACGCGGTTTAGAATTTCACGCGCCGCGCGATACGGCGGGTAAAACGCGACATCGCGCACTGACTTGACGCCCAGCCCGGAGCTGAAGGCAGGCGCATCTGAAATTCCCGCCAGGATTTCAGGGCCCATGAAGCGCAGGTCTGGGACGCGCGTGTTGGGCGGAAGATCCGGGCGAACCATGTCGGTCGCCGAAGCGCCGAAACGGTTGAGTGGATTCGAAGCGTTTTCGCCCGCGTCGGTAATTTTCGCCGCCGCCTCGAAGATGGCGTGAAAGCGCGAGATCGAAAATGCTACGCACTCCGATGGCATTGAGCGCGGCTGCCGCCGCCGCTGACACGCCGAGCAACGCGGTCGGTGGTTTTTGCAGAATCTCTACGAGCGGTAGAGCGTGAATTCCGTCTGAAGCAGATCAGCGGGGTCGTTAGCAGCCAGCGCCATAAGAATTCTCCTGGTTGAACTTCAACTGCACGGGGCTTTTCCGCGCATGACTGCGGATTAAAACAAGGAGGCCGGCGCGTGGCAAGTCCAGGGAGCGTCCGGAGCACAGCTCGGACGGCCAGGCTTTCGCCAGACCGCACCCAAAGCCTGTCATTCCGCGCGAAGTCGAGGGATGACAGGTCCAACCCACGATACCGGACGCACAGCTCACCAAGTGTACCGCACGGTATAACGAATCGTTTTCTCTTCGTCCGGCTTGAGCGGAACGCGGAATTCCATCGTCTGCGCGTTCGTCTTGATGAACGGGTCCGAATTCCCCGTGATCTCCCATGTAAACCAACGGAAGAGATGCTCTACGACCCGCATCTCCACCAGCTCCTTTTTGTGATTCCGGACCTTGATCTCGTAGGACTCTTCCGTCGTGCGGCGGCTGATATCCGCTTTGTAATTCATCCGGCGTCGTTCCCCCACGAGGTCGAAAGCATTTCCGGTGAAGATGCGGAGCGTTTCATCCTTGGGCGTGTGATCGATGATGTTCTCGCCCGTGAACTCAAGTTGCCCGCCTGCGTCCTGCCGGTAAAAACGGACGCGGCCTTTCGGTAACGGCATCCCGAGCTTGTTCGCCTCCGTGTTTCTGAACTCGCGAACGACCGCGACTTTGCTTTGCGAGTCGTTCCCGATCTCCTCGTTGTTGCGCATGTTCTGCATCGACTGACCGCGCCAAAGCTTCAGATCGAGCCCGTCGTAGATGTAAACGGTTTGCGATTGCACGCCCCCAGCGCGGATGAACTCCACCTGCTTTGTCTCGCGATCGTGCAGCGTCGCTGGTCGCGCGAGCGTGTAGAGATGGTATTCGTCGAACGTCTTCTCGGTGACCGTCGCCGCCGCGTCAGCAGACTGAACAGCCAACTCATACATCTCACTCCTTCGGCGCCCTTCTTCTGGCTGCACCTTGCTCACGTCGCCCGCCATGAGTTTGATCGTGGCGTTCTCGAAGGTCTTGCCACTCTGATTGTCCATCGTGACCCAGCCGACGATGTCGAGCAGGTCGCCTTTCTCCGGCGCGACGACGTTGTAATCCGCTTCCCAGCTCATCCCGCCCGTCACGTAGGCCAACTCCGCGTCGAGCTTCGCGGGTTTGTCCGAGTTGATCTGCCAATCCAGCGTCGGCTTCAGGATGGCGTCGCTCGCGAGCGGCGGGAAGATGGGTTGTCCCGGCAGACTGAAGCGCAATTTGCCGTCCACCTCGATGATCGGTTGTGACGTTCCGCCGCCGCCATGCGCCATCGCACTTTGTGCCATGGCGTAGCGCTGGCCGTAGCGTTGCATCGCCGCCTGGGCATGCGCCGCGTAACCGCTCCGGATTATCTTTCCCGGCACAATCGTGACCGGCCGCTCCGGCTCCGAAACGCGGAAGTCGATCGTCTGGCCTTCGAAAAGGGAGAGCATCAGCTCCTGCGAAACCGGATCGTTGCGATAATTCTGCTCGAGAATCTGGACGTTCACTTTCCCAGTCCGGTCGCGCAGAATGACTGAGTCAGGCTCAAGATGTGCCGTGGTTTCGGTGAAGCGCACGCTGTTCACGCCTTGTTTTAAATCGAGCGGCACGGTGTCGCGCACGACGGCGAAATTCTGGTTGTAGATCGTTAAGGCAGGCGGTCCGGCGAAGGCTGTTCCGAAGGAAAAGAGCGCAGCTGCTACGCAGGAAAAGAGTCGGCGAAAATTCTTCATCAAGAAAAGTGATCGTAGACGGCGCCGGGACAAGGTAGCAACGCTGAGGGCGACAGAAATGACAACGAACCTTCCTGCCGCGCATTTCTAGATATGCCTTGGTGTCGTCCCCTTCTTCCACTTCTCGCGTTCTTCGCCCTTTCTCAGGCGTCAGCCCTGGCCCAGGAGCAATTGGTCCAGCCAGTCGCGCGTCCGTTTGCCTTGCGTCAGGTTAGGCTGCTGCCCGGTCCTTTCCACCAGGCGCAGGAACGTGATCGGCAATATATCCTCCGTCTCGATCCGGAGCGGCTCCTGCATAACTTCCGTGTTACCGCCGGCCTTCAGTCCAGCGCCGAACCGCTCGGTGGCTGGGAGAAACCGGAGCACGAACTGCGCGGCCATAGCGTGGGCCATTATCTTTCCGCACTTGGGTTGATGTTCGCCAGCACGGGGGACACGGCGCTTAAACAGCGCGCAGACTATCTGGTGGCCGAGCTCGCAAAATGTCAGAATGCGATGCCGGCAAGGGGCTTCAACGCCGGCTTCCTTTCCGCTTATCCCGAGGAATTTTTCGATCGGTTGGAGACAGGAAAAAGGGTGTGGGCGCCGTATTACACGCTGCACAAAATCATGGCCGGACTGCTCGACGTGCATGTGCAGTGTGGCAATCAGCAGGCGCTCGAGGTTGCCAATCGCATGGCCGCCTGGGTCAAGTTTCGCGTCGACCGGCTTCCGCCCGAGCAAATGCAAAAAGTGCTAACTGCGGAACACGGCGGCATGCATGAAGTCTGCGCGAATCTCTTCGCGTTTTCGCACCACCCAGACCATCAAAAACTGGCGCAGGCTTTCCGGCACGCCGCCGTGCTCGACCCGCTCGCGCGCGGCGAGGATAACCTAAACAAACTGCATGCGAACTCGCAGATCCCGAAGGCGATCGGCGCGGCGCGGGAGTTCGAGCTCACGGGCGAAAAACGTTCCCATGACATCGCCACGTTTTTCTGGCGGCGCGTAGTGGGGAGCCGTTCGTGGGTCATCGGCGGCCACGGCGATAACGAGCATTTCTTTCCGGTTGAACAAACCGCGCGGCACTTGAGCACGACCACCGCTGAGACGTGCAACACCTACAACATGCTGAAACTTACCCGGCACCTATTCGCATGGGAACCGGCGGGCGCCACCATGGATTTCTACGAGCGCGCGCTCTATAACCACATCCTCGCCTCCCAGGATCCGGAGAACGGCATGACGACCTATTTTGCCGCGCTCAAGCCGGGGCACTTCAAAGTCTATTCCACTCCTTTAGAATCATTCTGGTGCTGTCTCGGCACCAGCATGGAAAGCCACGCGAAATACGGTGACTCGATCTATTTCCACAGCGCCGACGCTCTCTGGATAAACTTGTTCATCGCCTCCGAGCTGAGCTGGAAGGAGCGCGGAATGACCGTTCGGCAGGAAACAAAGTTTCCCGAGCATGAGACGACAACGCTCACGCTGACCTGTACAGAGCCAACTCAACTTGCGCTGAAAATCCGCGCGCCGAAATGGGCGGCCGAGAGCGCGACCGTGTCCGTCAATGGCAGTAGGCAAATCGTTAAAAGCCAAAACGGATACTTCACTTTGGAACGACTTTGGAAGAGCGGCGACAAAATCGAAGTGAAGCTGCCGATGAGCCTGCAGCTGGAGCACCTGCCGGACGACCCGAAGATGGTCACCGTGCTTTACGGCCCCATCGTTCTCGCGGCGGAACTTGGCACGGAGGACCTGCCGCCGGATGGACAGCAAGCGAGAGATCACAACGAATACAACAGAATGCCCGGTCCGCCTCCGCCGGTCGTGATCGGAAAGTCAGACGACATGATCGCAAACATCCGTCGCGTCGCGGGCAAACCGCTGACCTTCACAACGGACGCATTCGGTTTGGCAAAGGAAGTCTCTCTCATCCCGTTTCACCGCGTGCATCATCAGCGTCATGCAGTTTACTGGCGAGTCGAAGAAGGGACTCCAGCTACGATTTCCGGAACGCGCTAAAGCCTCGCGCGCTGTCTGACGGCAACGTCCGTTACCAGGCCCTCGCCATTCTGACACGCCCCGTTACGATTCGCTCCCTTGCCGGCCGCCAAGCTCAATCATTACGCCACGCTCGGGCTTGGTCGCAGCGCGACGATCGCCCAGATCCGCGACGCTTATCGCCGGTTTCAAAAACGGCATCATCCGGATCTCCATCCAGATTCGCCGGAGGCGCTTCAGCGTTCGCAGGCGCTGAATGAGGCACACGTGATCTTGAGCGACCCCGCAAGGCGCCGCGCTTACGATCGGGATCTCGACTCGGAGGGCAAGGGCGCGCCCTCGCTGCGCATTGGCAAGATCGATCGCGATGTGTCGCAGGATGTGCAACTGCGTCTGGAAGAGTTCTTCCGCGGCTCATCGCTGGACGTTCGTGTGAAAGATCCCGCGAACCCCGGGGGCCTCGAGACGTATCAGCTCATCGTTCCTCCGAACACCGCGCCGGGAACGCGGTTTCGCATTGTGCGACACGAGCCCTTCCGCGGGGGCTTCGTGCAAATCCGCGTCCGCGCGTCGCCAAACTTCCGCTTCAAGGTGCGCGGTTCGGAGTTGAAGTGTGAGTTGCGGATCAGCCCGCAACTCGCAACGAAAGGTGGCACCGAACGAATCGCAGGTCCGACCGGCACACAGTTGGCCATATCGATTCCAGCCGGTGTCCGGCGCGGGGAAGTATTGCGAATCGCAGGCGAAGGATTACCCGCGCCGAGAGGCGGCCGGGGCGACATTCTCGTCCGCGTGACTTACCGGCCGGAAGTTCGAGTTACGCGCAGATAAGCCACCCCGCGATTGTGTTGCGCTCTTCGCGACTGGCGCGGCAGCGGCACGGCGAGCTCAGGCTGCGAAATCTCCGCTGCCCTTCTTTAGAAGCGCAGCGGACTTTCGCACGAGCTCCATCGCGACCTCTACCTCCAGATCTGCGAAGCGAATACAGCTGCGACCAACCGAAACTTTCCCGAGCGTTCTTTGTTTTTCTCGGCCAGATACTCGCCGTCCTCTGTCGCGCACATGTAAAGGCTGATGTGATTCTTCTGGCTCGCGAGGGACACCACCGCCGTGTCGCCTTCGCGTCCGCTGGCATATTTATAGTGGTAAGCGCCATAGCCCAGCATGCCGCAGGAAACGAATGGCCCAGATCCGGCGCCGCTTTCCAGATCGCTTGGTGCAGGGCTTCAATCGTGGCCCGGCGGTCTTCGGGCAGGCTCGCGATGTAGGCTGTTGGTGTCGTGATCTCGGCGGCCGCTTTCATGCTTCCGCTGATAGGGAACCTCGTCGCGTTTGTAAAGACTAAGGGCCCGTTAGAGATCTCGTAGAGGAAGCTGTTGCTTCCCCGCGTTTCGAGAGTGGAGAAGCACATAGCTTCCCCTCCAAATTGCCCGGCGCTCTAGGCGGTCGCTTCCAGTTGTTCGCGCGAAATACCGCGCAGCTCGAACAACCGGATCAGCGTCTCTTCAATCAGATTGTTCGGACAGGAGGCGCCAGCTGTAATCCCGACGACGAGTGGTCCGTCGCTGAGCCAATCTTTCGCGATGACTTCCTGCCGCTGATGGAGGTCGTAGTGCAGAATCTCACCCTTCGAAAGCAGGCGGGAGGCGTTCCGGACGAAAAATGTCGGCAGCTTTTCCTCTCCCATCTCGGCAAGATGCGACGTATTCGAACTGTTGTACCCACCGACGACGAGCAGCAGATTCATCCGCACGTCGAGCAGCTCCCGGAGCGCGTCCTGCCGCTCCTGCGTCGCTCCACAGATGGTGTCAAAGAACCTGAAGTTATTCTGCGCCGCCGCCACTCCGTCCCGATCGGTAATGGCCTGCCGAATGCGCCGCTGCACCTCTTCGGTTTCTCCACGCAACATGGTCGTCTGATTCGCAACTCCAATGGTCCGCAGGTGCAGATCGGGGTCAAAGCCCGGTGAGTAGGCGGCCTTAAACTTCTCCAGAAATTCCTGCTTGTTGCCGCCGTGCCGGATGTAATCGCAGACGTAATCCGTCTCCGCGAGCGTCAGCACGACGAGATAATGGCCCTTCCCTTCGCCCAGCGCCCTGGAGCTGGTCGCCTTGGTCTCTTCGTGCTCGGCCTTGCCGTGGATGATCGAAGTAGCCGATTCGCTTGCGTATTTCCGGACGCGCTTCCAGACACTCATGACGTCGCCGCAGGTGGTGTCGACAATCTGGCAGCCGCGCTCCTTGATCTGCTGCATGGTCGCGACTTCCGTCCCGAACGCCGGCACGATGACCACGTCCTCCGGCTGTAGATCCCTGATCTCGGCCTGTTTGTCCTTGCCCATCAGATTCTTGATGCCTAACGAGGAGATCTGCTCGTTGACCTCGGGATTGTGGATGATCTCGCCCAGGATAAAAAGGCGGCGGTCCTTGAAAACCTTGCGCGCGGCGTAGGCGAGATCGATCGCGCGCTCGACGCCGTAGCAGAATCCAAACTGTTTCGCGAGTCGCACGGTAATATCACCGACCGTCAGAATGCCGCCGTTACGGCGGATTTTGTCCACGATGTCGCTGCGATAATGCGCTTCGACCTGCTCCTGCACGGCCGTCATCACCTCCGGCGTCCGCAGGTTCACCTTCTGGTGTGCCGTCGCAGCAGGACCGGGCGAAGCGGGGGGGCTCATAGATTTAACCAACACGCGATCCCGCGCACAATCCAGTGCCGGACGCTCCCGCCTCGGACGAGGCTCACTGCGGAAAACGAATCAACCGTCGACCAGCAACGGCCCGGCGGGATCCTTGAACCAGCTTGGCGACATGAGAAGGGAGCGTGGTGGATCCGGATCCCGGCTCTGGTCCAGCTTCCGAACCGTGCTGCCGTACTTAGCGTCTTCTGGCAGAGACTTCGCGATCTGCACCGGCGTGCCAACCTTCACCAGAGCGAAGAGCCGCGCCGCGGCTTCCTTATGCAATCGGATGCAACCGTGCGACCGCGGAGCAGGATGAACGAAGCCTTCGTGAAATCCGTAGGCCGGCTTGAACTCGCACCAGTAGGCCATCGGATATCCTGCGTCGGGCTGGCTGATGCGGCGCTTGTTTTTGATTTTGTTAGTAATCCGAAAGGAGCCAAGCGGCGTGGTGTTTTTCGCTCCGACCGTGCCCTGAACAGCCATGAGCAGGCGATCCCCTTCCATCACGTAAACGTGCTGCGTGGAAGTCGAGAGCTTGACCTTCACGTTGGAAGGATCCTTCGGACGGTAGGCGGTCACGCGGTAACTTCCGCCGGTTCCGCGGGAGGCAGTTTCGCAACTGGTCAGGAGCGCAGTAGAAGCGAGGGCAGCAACTAAGAAGAATCGGCAGAGGAGTCGCATATTAGGGGTATCTGAGACGCCATCCGGGCTGCTTTGTCAACCGGGGGCTGCCGTGAGAGCCGCCTGGCGTGCCTCGCGCAGCGCGGCCTTCTCCTTCTCCGTGCGCGCCAGCAACTTCCGAAAATGGGGCGACTCGTTTGCGTAGCCGGGGTAATTCCGCGGAGCGTTCGCTGGGCGATAGCGCCAATGTTTATACATCCACAGCCACGGGGCGGGGTTTCGCCGGAGAACAGGCTCGAAGCAATCCCAACAGGCCTGCGCGATCTCCTGCTGCGTCGCGTCCGCGGCAATCCGTAATTCCGGATGAATGACGAGGCGATAGCGGCCGCCCGGCAACGGCTCGCAATGCGTGGGGATGATTGGCGCTCCGGTGCGCCGGTGGAGATAAGCATGCGCAAACGTCACGCATGTTTGCATTCCGAAGCAGCTGATCGGAACGCTCGGCAGCTTCGCCGAAATCGTGAGGTCCACAGCGAGCGTGACGCTGCGCCCATTTCGCAGGGCCTTGTACAGCCGGAGCATGGCTCCTTCGCGCCGGATCGTCTGATGACCGGAAACTTCGCGCCGCTGGTTGAAGATGGAATTCAAGAGCGGGTTTTTGAACGCTTGCGTCACGACAGTGCAACGAAAGCCGCTCAGGCCCAGGACCAGTGCGATCCACTCAAATCCCCCGTAGTGCAGGCAGGCAAAGATTGTTCCCTGCTCAGTGCCGCGATCTCGTTTGAGTCGCTCAAGATCTGTCGGGTCGAAGATGACGCCGAGATTTTTTTGCGTCAGTCGCGGACTCCAGAACAGATCCGCCATCGCGCGAGAGAAGTGCTGATAGGATTGCCGGACGAGTTCATGTTTTTGCCGCTTCGAAATGGTCGAGCCAAACGCGGCCTCGAGGTTGCTCAAGGCCACGCGACGTCCTGATAAATCAACGAAGGCAGCCACGGCCCCAAAAATGTCCGCAAGCAAATGGCAGATGGCGCGGGGCAACGCCGGCACCAGCAGCGCCAGACCACGGACCGCAAGCCATTCGCCACGATGACGGAGGGATTTCCAAAAGGCGTTCATCGGCGCACAGATTCCGTCGCGGACGCGCGCCGCGCCGCCTTCGCCGTCTGGATGAGTTCGCGATCCAGCTTCGCGTAATTCGGCCGCGCCGCGATCTGATCGAACTCCAGCGATGGCTGCGAGTAGACCGGATAGGCTCGCGGTGTTTCCGCCGGTTTGTAACGCCAATGTTTGTACATCCAAAGCCAGGGCGCGGGATTCTGTCGCACCACTGGTTCGAACGCATCCCAGCAAGCTTGCGCGATCTCCTGGTGCGTTGCGCCCTCTGCATGGCGCACGGTCGGCAGCGTGACCGCGCGATACCGCCCATCTGCAAGCGGCTCGCAGTAGAAAGGCACCATCGGTACTCCGGTTTTACTCTGCAGCCAGGCATGGGCCACGGTCACGATCGTCTTCAATCCGAAGCACTCGATCACGACGGTCGGTTGATGCGGCGGCAGCGTGGTGTCGACCAGCATGGCCACGCGCCCTTTCCGGCGCAGAATTTTGTAAAGCCGAACGATCGCACCCTCCCGTGAGACGGTGGTGTGTCCGGATTGCTCACGCAGGGTTTGGAAGAACGCGTCGAGCCGCGGATTCTTGAACTCTTGCGTCGTGATCGCGCTGGGAAATCCAAGCCAGCCTGCGGCGAGGCTGATCCATTCGAAGTTCCCGTAGTGGAACGAGCCGACCACGCAACTGTGCGATGGCGCGATGTCGGCGCGCGATTGCTCCACATTCTGGAACTCGATGTAGCCCTCGTAGTTTTCCC
This sequence comes from Chthoniobacterales bacterium, assembly GCA_013697365.1. GTDB lineage: Bacteria > Verrucomicrobiota > Verrucomicrobiia > Chthoniobacterales > UBA10450 > JACCTI01. The sequence goes on along the minus strand of JACCXA010000090.1, from coordinate 465 downwards.
GGGTCAGTCGCGGACTCCAAAAAAGGTCCAGCATGGTGCGCGCGAAATGCTGATAGGACTCGCGCACAATCTCGTCGCGGCGCGCCGGCGAAAATTCATTGCCAAAGGCAGCCTCGAGATTGCTCAGCGCGACACGCCGTCCGCGGGCGTCGCACATCGCCGTGAGCCGGCCCGCCCACCCGCCGATTTGGTAACAACTCTTGCGCGAGAGCAATGGCACCAGTTTGAGGAGGGCCGTCAATCCCAACCACTCCAGGCGGTAGCGGAGGCGCTTCCAGAGACCGTGCACGCGCGCAGCTTAAGCAAGCTTCGCGGCCGGGGCGAGTGCGAGAGGGCTGCGGTTGGGGAACAACCGCGCACGCGCTGCCGCATTGCCGAGAGGAGCGGAGCTTACTACTATCACGGCTCTTGATGAGAAAGCGCACTCGTGTCAGCCCGAGAAAAGTCGAGCGATCTCTCGCAACC
>JACCXA010000109.1 GCA_013697365.1 Chthoniobacterales bacterium | reverse complement strand
TGCGGTCGCGACCTTCGCCTTCGATCAAGCGGTTCCGATTGTTGAAGCAAACACCGCTCGCGTTCTCGCCCGGTTATCGAACCTGCAAATCAGAATCGATTCAAACCAAGGACAGGAAAAACTATGGAGCCTCGCCACTGCGCTTCTGCCACCGCGCGCTGCTGCCGGCTACAATTCCGCGCTCATGGATCTGGGCGCGTTGATCTGCGTTTCGGGCCAACCCAAATGTTTGGTGTGCCCGGTGCGATCATTTTGCTTTGCAGTTGAACCCGCGAAGCTGCCCTTCAAGAAACCACGAATTCAGATGAAGCGACTGACGGAATATCACGGTTGGGTGCGCCGTCGTGGAAATGTCCTGCTCGAACAGTCCCACCAACGCTGGCGCGGCCTGTGGATCCTCCCGCGTCTACTTTCCCGACCCTTAGGAAGCGAGCCGCTACACGCCTCCGAATTCCCCTTCACGCATCATCGCATCACCTTGGAAGTCTTCGGAGTAGGAGAGGCGCCCGTCGCGGAAGAGTCGCAGCGGTGGTTCGCTCTCGATGAACTCGCCGCCACCCCCGTTCCATCGCCACATCGCCGCGCCCTGACGGCTCTGCTCGGTAATTGAGCGTTGGACGTTGCTCGCCGGACGTTGAACGTTCCGCTCTTCATGCCCACACTCGCGCCCATGCCCGATGCCCGCGGCCACTTCGGCCCTTATGGGGGCATGTTCGTACCCGAGACGTTGATGGCGGCTCTGGAGGAGCTGACGGCGGAATACGAGCGGGCCAGGCACGATCCTGCTTTTCGACGTGAGTTGGATGAATTGCTCCGCGATTTCGCCGGCCGGCCAACGCCTCTTTATTTCGCCGAGCGACTCACGAAGAGACTCGGCGGCGCGAAGATTTACCTGAAGCGTGAAGACCTGCTCCACACCGGAGCGCACAAGATCAACAACGCCCTCGGCCAGATCCTGCTCGCGCAGCGGATGGGCAAGCGGCGCATCATCGCGGAGACGGGCGCAGGCCAGCACGGCGTCGCGACGGCGACCGTCGCCGCGCGTTCCGGATGTGAATGCGTCGTCTACATGGGCGCCGTGGACATGGAGCGGCAGGCGCTCAATGTCGCTCGCATGCGTTTTCTGGGCGCGAAAGTCGTCGCCGTTACGGCCGGCCAGGCGACGCTCAAGGAAGCGATCAACGAGGCGATGCGAGACTGGGTGACAAACGTCCGCACGACGCATTACATCCTCGGCTCCGCCCTTGGCTCGCATCCTTATCCGATGATGGTGCGCGATTTTCACCGCGTCATCGGAGTCGAAGCGCGCCGGCAGATGCTGGAGCGCGAAGCACGTCTGCCTGATCTCCTGATCGCGTGTGTCGGTGGCGGTAGTAACGCGATCGGCCTGTTCCATCCTTTTCTTCAGGACGCTTCGGTGCGGATGATTGGTGTTGAAGCGGGCGGAGAAGGAATTCGGAGCGGTAAACACGCCGCGCGTTTCCAAGGTGGAAAGCTGGGGGTCCTGCAAGGAACAAAAACTTTTGTCCTGACCGATGCTGATGGCCAGATCGAGCTGACGCATTCCGTTTCCGCGGGGCTGGATTACGCCGCCATCGGACCGGAGCACAGTTTCCTTCGCGACTCGGGCCGCGTGACATACGACTATGCGACCGACGACGAAGCGCTCGCTGCTTTCCGCACCCTCGCGGAAGTGGAAGGCATCATCCCGGCGCTCGAAACCGCGCACGCAATCGCGCACGCCATCAAGACCGCGCCGACCCTGCCCGCCGACCAGCTTATCATCGTGAATTGTTCCGGGCGCGGCGACAAAGACGTCTCACAGGCGGCAGCGCATTTCGGTCTTTAAATGAGAAGCATGACTGGTTACGGCCGCGGCGAAATCGACCACGGCGGGGTGAAGTTCAGCGTGGAACTTAATTCCGTGAACAGGAAGCAAAGCGACATCGTGATCAACTTGCCGCGTGATTTTGCCGGCTTGGAGCCGCGCATCCGTCAGACGATCAATGAAAAACTTTCGCGAGGACGCACCAGCGTGGCAGTTGTTTGCCAGGAAGGTATGAACGGCGCTCGCAAACTCGCTCTCGATACCCCGCTGGCTCGCTCTTATCACGAGGCGATGTGCACGTTGCAAAAAGAACTTGGTGCGCCGGGCGAGATCACGATCGGCACGATCCTGCAGGCGCCCGGAGTGATGCGCTTCTCAGAAAGCGCGCTCGACAGCGAAGAAGCGTGGCCGTCGCTCGAACGCGCGTTGGGCACTGCGCTCGCCGAGTTGATCAAGATGCGGGAACGCGAAGGCAAACATCTCGCGAAGGATTTGATCCATCGGCTGAAGGTGATTCGGCGTGAAATCAAAACCATCCGCGTCTTGTTTCCCGAGGTGGTGAAAAAATATCGCGCAGCGCTTTTTGATCGGATCGAAAAGGCCGGGCTCGAACTTGCGCTGGATGATGAGCGGCTCCTGAAAGAGGTCTCCATCTTTGCAGACCGCTCGGATGTTTCCGAAGAGCTGACACGTCTGGAAAGCCATCTCGCGCAGTTCGCGCATCACCTCCGCAAGAATGAGCCAGTCGGCCGGACTCTGGAATTCATTACCCAGGAAATCTTTCGGGAGCTGAACACGCTCGGCGCGAAATCGAATGACGCCGTTATTTCGCAGCATGTCGTCGCCTGCAAGGCGGAGCTCGAGAAGATCAGGGAACAGATTCAAAATCTTGAGTAAGCAATTCACACGCAGTGGAATCTTGTTCGTCGTCTCGGCGCCTTCCGGCGCGGGCAAGACAACACTCTGTGACGCACTGCGGCAGTCCCCTGATTTCGTCTACTCCGTTTCCTGCACGACGCGTTCGCCGCGGGCGGGCGAGATCGGCGGGGACGATTATCACTTTCTTTCCGAGCCGGATTTTTTGGCTCGGATCAAAGGCGGCGAATTTCTGGAGTACGCTAAAGTGCACGAGCATTACTACGGCACCTTGCGCGAGCCCATCCGCGCCAGCCTGGACGCGGGCGTCGATGTTTTGATCGACGTGGACATTCAGGGAGCGGCCGCTATTCGCAGCTTTCAGGATGAGTTTATTCGGCGCGCCTTATGCGACGTCTTCATTATGCCGCCGGATCTGGAGGAGTTGCGTCGGCGCCTGACGAAACGCGGCACAGAATCCGCCGCGCAGATTGATTTGCGCCTCACAAATGCGGCGCGTGAAATGGAACTTTGGCGCAACTACCGTTACACGATCATCAGCAAATCGATGGAGGAAGATTTGCAAAAATTTCGCAACATCATGGGCGCAGAACGTTATCTCAGTCGACGACTCGTCCTTTCATGACCGTCACACACGTGGACCAGGATCAGAGTTTGGAGAGACTGAACCGGAAGACAGTTGTCCTGGGCGTCACCGGCTCCATCGCGGCCTATAAATCCGCTGAACTCGCGAGCCTGCTCGCCAAACAAGGCCACGATGTTTTTGTCGTCATGACGCAGGACGCGACGGAGTTCATCACCCCCTTGACCCTGCAAACGCTCTCGAAGAATCCGGTCATGACGAGCTTCTACGACGAAAAAGACAACTGGCGGCCCGGGCACATCCAGTTAGCCGATCGCGCTTCCCTTCTCCTGATCGCGCCCGCGACTGCAAACGTAATCGCGGAGCTCGCCCATGGTCTCGCGAGTCATCCTCTCGCGGCCATCGCGCTCGCCACGCGGGCCGCCGTGCTCATTGCCCCGGCCATGAATGGGAAAATGTGGGAGCACCCCGCAACGCAGGCGAACGTGGCCACGCTGGCTGCGCGCGGTCTCGAGTTTATCGGGCCGGAAGAAGGAATGCTCGCATGCGGTTATGAAGGCGTGGGGCGCCTTTGGAAAGTAGAGGACATCGCGTTTCGCGCGGAGCTCCTGCTCGCGCGCCAGGATAATTTGATCGCGTGAGAATCGTCGTTACCGCGGGACCGACACGCCAGCCGATCGATCCAGTTCGCTTCATCAGCAACCGCTCCTCGGGCAAAATGGGCTACGCGCTCGCGGAAGCCGCCCTCGAGTCTGGTCATGACGTCACACTCATCTCGGGACCGGTCGCGCTTTCCGTTCCGGAAGGGGCGCGTCTTGTGAAGATTGTCAGCGCGGATGAACTCTTCGAAGCCGTGCATCAACATGTGCGTGAATGCGATGCGCTCGTAATGTGCGCTGCGGTTTCAGAT